>CAZDBQ010000001.1:0-4217 GCA_964503765.1 uncultured Planctomycetia bacterium
AAGGTTTATCGTATCCCCGAGTGGACTCCAAATGCTTTTGCGACGGGGCGCAATCCCAAAAACGCCGCCGTGGCAGTCACGGACGGAATCTTGAAGATCTTAAACAAAAAAGAGCTTCGTGGAGTCCTGGCTCACGAAATCTCCCATATTCAAAATAGGGATATTCTTGTCTCAACCATTGTTGCCGCATTTGCTTCGGCGATTATGTATTTGGCGCACATGATGCAGTGGGCTGGGATGATGGGGCATGGCCGTGGAGGCCGCGAGGGAGGCCGCGGGGTCAATCCTATCGTGATGCTTGTGACGATTGTCCTTGCCCCTCTTGTGGCGACGCTTATTCAAGCGGCTGTCTCAAGAACGAGAGAATACATGGCCGATGAGTCCGGTGCTCATGTCTCTCAAGACCCTGAGGCATTGGCCTCCGCGCTTGAGAAGATTTCAAACCCGGCGCTCATAAAGGGCTTTCAGAAAGATGAGATGCTTCCTGACATGCAGCCCGCGTTCGCGCATCTTTATATTGTGAATCATTTTTCAGGCAAGTCGGTCTTCAGTTGGTTTTCGACGCATCCTCCTATGAAGGAAAGAGTAAAAAGACTAAGAGCCATGGGGAGAGCCTAAAATTGGAAAATCCAAATATGATTTGGTTTTGGGTTGGTTTCAATGTTTTTGTGTTGGCAATGCTGGCGCTGGATCTTGGGGTATTTCACCGGAAAGCTCATGAGATAAAATTCAAAGAAGCCATGGCCTGGACCATCGTATGGATTGCTCTGGCGCTGGCTTTCAACGCCCTAGTCTATCACTGGTGGGGTTCTCAGGTCGGTCTGCAATTCTTGACAGGCTACCTCATTGAAAAATCACTTAGCGTTGACAACGTCTTCGTCTTTTTGTTGATCTTTACGTACTTCAAAGTGCCTCTGAAATATCAACACGAAGTGCTGTTTTGGGGCATTATTGGCGCCCTCATCTTCCGCGCTGTCTTCATTGCGGCTGGCATCACGCTTTTGGAACATTTTCACTGGCTGATTTATGTTTTTGGGGCGTTTCTTGTTTTTACCGGTATTAAGCTGGCTCTGGAGAAGGATAAGGAAATTCATCCCGAACGCAACCCGGTTCTGAAGCTATTCCGGCGCATGATGCCGGTGACAGAACAGTACGAGGGAGGAAAGTTCTTTGTGCGCAGGGACAACCGGATTTGGGCAACGCCGCTCTTCGTGGTGTTGTTGGTGGTTGAAACAACAGACATTATCTTCGCCGTTGATTCCATTCCAGCCATTCTTGCAATCACAAAGGACCCATTTATTATTTACACATCCAACGTTTTTGCAATTCTCGGGCTTCGAGCCCTCTATTTCGTTTTGGCTGGGGTCATGCGGCTCTTTCATCATTTACACTATGGACTGGCGGCGATCCTGGGGTTTGTGGGAGTAAAAATGCTCATTTCCGAATTTTATAAAATTCCTGTGGTTATTTCTCTGGGCTTTATCGCAAGCGCCCTGGTTTTTTCAGTCATTGCCTCGCTTTTGTGGCCGAAAAAAGAAGACGCCCCATTGCAAACAAAATGACAAAAGGGCTGACATGACGACCGAAAGTGTTTTGGAGAATTCCATGGAACAGCTGGATTTAGAAAAAGAACAGGAAAGGACTCTTTCAACACCGCGCAGGAGCTATGGGTTTTTGGCGTCTTTTCTGTTTGTAACGATGAATTTATTTTACGGAAGGAAGCGCACGCTTTCCAAATTTAAAGTACTTGAAGTGATCGCGCGTGTGCCCTATCAGGCCTGGGAGCACGTGGCCTACATCGCCATGACTCACACCTATAACGAGCCGCATTTTGCCAGGCGCATCTTTGAGTTTGTGAAGGAGAGCCGTCATCAGCAGGATAACGAGCAGTGGCACCTGCTTATTTTGGAGGAGATGACTCAGAGGAATAAGATCCGTGAGAATTTCTTCCTTTATAGGATCGTGCCGCAGTTTTTGGCCTTCTTTTATTATCACGTGAGCTGGGTCCTTTATGTCATAAAGCCCGCTTGGAGTTATGCGTTGAATGCGGATTTTGAGGATCACGCCGAGCATGAGTATATGGAGTTTGTCGAAGATAACCTGGAGCTTGAGAAGATACCTTTTGAAAGCGATTTTAAAGAGGACTATGGAAACTTTAAAAGCCTCGCCGATTTATTTAGGAGAATAGGTTTGGACGAAAGGATCCACAAAGAAGAAAGTTTGTCTCGCATAGAGCGGGCTAGGTTTTCATGAGGTTTATCAAGCGTTGGGTTAAGATTATTCTGGGAGCGTTCATCGTGATTGTGGGCGTTATTCTAATACCCGTGCCGGGCCCAGGTGGTTTGCCGGTTACTCTCGCGGGCTTAGCGATTTTGGCAACAGAAATTCCTTGGGTGCATCGGAAGCTTGGATGGCTTAAAGAACGTATTCAACTATTAAGATCTGAAAAGAAATTTCGATGGATCCGTCTTGGGATAATAGTCGGGCTGATAATCTTTTATATGGCGATGGCTATGGTCATCCCACGGATCCTGGCAAAATGGCAGTTTATCAACGTTTAAGAGCTATTTATCGAGGGAACAGGCAATGGACCCTTTAATACCCATTAACAACAAGGAAGACATCCCGCAGCTATACCGGGGGACGCCCATCGAGCTTCTCTTGGAATATCACAACTTGCAATACACGTTTGCGCCTTATTCCCAAGCTGAGCTGCTTATCGGTATGTGCATGGATAACCGTAAACATCTCCATATCCCGGATAATTTCGCCTATATCATCCGAGCCGGGGGAGCTAATCTTCGTTATAGCGAGTTCAAGGTCTCCTACGCTATTGGGGTCGGAGGTATTTCATGCATTGCTTTGATTGGGCACAGCCAATGCGGCATGGTGAATCTCGTGGCAAGGAAGGAATTATTTATTCAAGGACTTGTCGAAAGAGGCGGTTGGGATAAAGAGCAAGCTGAAGAGCATTTTATGAATTACGCCCCCATGTTTGAAATAGGTAATGAAGTCGATTTTGTTTTAAGCGAAGTCGGGCGACTTCGGGCGCGGTACCCAAGAGTGTTGGTCGCTCCGATGCTTTATAAGATAGAAGATAACCGGCTTTATTTGATAGAGGAATAAGAAAACAGCATAAGGGATAAAAGATAATCGCGAAAGGGGAACACTTGTATGACAAACATTAAAACGCCGATCGGCCATGTTCAAGTTTTTGCTGAACTAAAAAGTATTCTTGAAACATCCAAGCGGGTGGTTGTGCCAAAGAACAGGGATCATCTCCTTGAGCTTGCGCTGGGTGGCAAAAAGAATGATACTTTTGAAGTAAAGTACGACGTTCCCGGCCGGGGGTCGGTACTCGAGGCCACTGTCGTTAAATGCCGGAACGGCGTGGCCGCAAATTATGCGGATCCTTATATGCGGCGAAGGGATCCGGACTGTATGTTTATCGCGGATGAGAATCTTACGGATAAACCACGCTTTTCAGAGCGTTTTGGCGGCCGCTTTGATACGGTGCGGACTTCCGTGTTTGAGTGGTTGTCAGGGCAAGAGCTTATCGCGCTGCCTTTCAGGGCCGGGAGTGATGATCTGGGTTATGATGCGCTTCTCGTAGGGCCCTTGAATGCGGCCTTCTTTGCCGCGGCGCTTGCTGATCTCCAAGGAATGCTGCCCGGCGGAAAACTGCCAGACAATTTTAACCCCCGGGCGGTCATTTATCTTGCTCCCACTTTTCGCCATACGCACCTGGAAGGACGGCAGGTGGTGGTCCACAACCGGATCGGCGACTTGCATGAGGTTTTTTCCTTCAATTTATATCCGGGTCCAAGCGCCAAGAAGGGTGTTTACGGTGTTTTATTAAATATTGGCGAAAAAGAAGGCTGGATCACCGCGCATGCGTCGACCGTGCAGGTCGTCACTCCTTATGACAATACACTCACGATTATGCATGAAGGCGCCAGCGGCGGAGGAAAAAGTGAGATGCTTGAGTATCCTCACCGTCAGCCCGATGGGCGGCTTTTATTGGGGCAAAACACGGTGACGGGCGAACGCCGTTTTCTTTCGCTGAGGCAGGGCTGCGCGCTGAAACCGGTGACGGATGACATGGCCGAATGCCATCCAAGTCTTCAAACAAATCGTGGCAAGCTTGTGGTAACCGATGCGGAAGAGGGATGGTTTGTTCGTGTAAATCATATCACTCACTATGGCGTGGATCCGCA
>CAZDBQ010000002.1:0-9505 GCA_964503765.1 uncultured Planctomycetia bacterium
TAAGCTCCTCGATGAAGGCCAAGCCGGCGACAACGTAGGAGTTCTCTTAAGAGGTGTTGAAAAAAACCAATTAGAACGTGGCCAAGTACTAGCCAAACCAGGATCTATCACTCCTCACACGAAGTTTAAGGGAGAAGTCTACATCTTGACCAAAGAAGAGGGAGGCCGTCACACAGCCTTCTTCAATGGCTACAAACCCCAGTTTTATTTTAGAACCACCGACGTTACCGGCATTATCCAGCTCCCTAAAGATGTGGAGATGGTCATGCCTGGCGACTCGGTCACTGTTACCGCAGAACTCATCACCCCGATCGCCATGGAGAAAGAACTCCGCTTCGCTATACGCGAAGGTGGCCATACCGTCGGGGCCGGTGTTATCTCGGAGATATTGGCTTAATTATGGCAACCGCTGGACAGCAGAAAATCAGAATTAGACTCAAGGCTTACGATCACCGTGTTTTGGATCAGTCCGCGCTAGAAATTGTGGACACGGCCAAGAGGACGGGCGCCAAGGTCTCAGGACCGATTCCTTTGCCGACAGATACGGAGCTGATCACCGTGAACCGCTCGCCGGTTATTGACAAGAAGTCTAGAGAACAGTTTTTTATGAAGACGCACAAGAGGCTTTTGGATATTCTAAACCCTACCGCCAAGACAATTGATGCTTTGAGAAAGCTTGATTTACCGGCCGGTGTGCATGTGGAGATTAAGTAAATGCCGGCTATTATGGGAATAAAAATTGGCATGACTCAGATCATCAGCCCAGAGGGCCGCTTGATTCCGGCGACCGTGCTTGAGGCAGGGCCTTGCACCGTGACGGATCTGAAGAGTCTGGATAAGCATGGCTACAAGGCCGTCCAAATCGGGTATGGCGATGTGAAGGAAAAAAATGTCAGCAAGGCCTATAAAACAATGCTGGCTAAGAGAAAAGTACCGCTTAAAAAGTGGCTTAGGGAATTACGCCTGGACGAGAAGGAAAATTACGAATTAGGCCAGGAAATTAAGGCCGATATCTTTAAAAAGGGTGATATGGTGGATATTCAGGGTGCCTCCATCGGCAAAGGCTTCGCAGGCGGTATGAAGCGGTGGCATTGGCGCGGCGGCCCGGGAAGTCACGGTTCGACATCTCACCGGCGCATCGGTTCGATTGGCGCAAGCTCCTTTCCTTCACGCACCTGGCCGGGTCATCACATGCCGGGTCACTTAGGCAACGTCACGATTACAGTCCAAAATTTAGAAGTCTTGAAGGTAGATCTGAACAGCAATTTAATTGTGGTGAAAGGGTCGGTTCCAGGCGGGGACAACGCGCCGCTTTTTATTCGTAGATCCCTGAAGATGCCTGGAGGCGTGAAGCCAAAGCAGGCGATAAAGACGAGTTTAAAGAAAGATCCTCTCAAGGCCAGCAAACAAGCCGCGGCCGGGAAAAAGAAGTAATTAATAAGGAAAAGATCAGAAATGCCTGAAAGAAGAAAACAAAAAAATTTAAAAGGCGCCAAGCATCTTGCTAAAAGAGCGGCCGGGAAAAAGTCCGCCGTTTCTAAAAAGAAGGTGCTGAAAGCCAAGCCGGTAAAAAAAGCACC
The DNA here is from genome assembly GCA_964503765.1 of uncultured Planctomycetia bacterium. GTDB lineage: Bacteria > Omnitrophota > Gorgyraeia > 2-02-FULL-51-18 > 2-02-FULL-51-18 > CAZDBQ01. Next base: position 1,581 of record CAZDBQ010000002.1, read on the forward strand.
TGTCGCTAAACCCGTGCAGGATCAGGCCAAAGCTGCGAGCGTGTCCGTTTATGATTTGAACGGAAAAACGGTGGAGTCGTTGGCGCTCGACCCTCTATTTCAGGGTAAAGTGAACACGGACATCGTTTATCAGGCGATATTGAAGTACCAGGCCGGTGAACGAGAAGGTACGGCCTCTACAAAGAACCGTGGTGACGTAAGAGGTGGCGGAAAAAAGCCCTGGAAGCAAAAGGGCACCGGACAGGCCCGCCACGGGTCAAGACGTTCGCCCATTTGGCGCGGTGGAGGCGTTACGTTTGGCCCCTCACCCAGAGATTATTCCTACTCGATTCCGTCTCAGATACGCAGGTCGGCGGTCGTGGAAGTGGTGAAGGATAAAGTTGCGAATGGTAAATTTTTTGTTCTAAGCGCGCTCGAGATCAGCGCCCCTAAAACAAGCCTGGTTGCGACTATTTTGGAGAAATTTAAGTTGGAAAGGCCCCTAGTGCTCGTCGAGAAAAAGAGTCAAAATCTTCTTCTAGCTTCGAGGAATATCCCCGGGGTATCCGTCAAAACAGCCGACGAAGTTAATGCACTTGACGTGGCCTCTCACAGAGAGTGCTTAGTTACCAAAGGCGCCTATACGGGCCTCATAAAGAGGCTAAAGTCATGAGCGAATCCTACACAATCATAAGGACGCTTTTAAGGACAGAAAAAGGCACGGCAATGGCCAAGGACAATAAATATCTCTTTTCAGTTAAAAAGGAAGCCAATAAGATTCAGATCAAGCAAGCCGTCGAGGATATTTACAAGGTTAAAGTTTCGGCGGTCAATACTCAGGTGGCGCCCGGAAAGAATAAGCGGGTCCGCACTCAATTGGGAAAAACACCTGACTGGAAGAAGGCTGTTGTGACACTAAAGGATGGCCAAAAGATTAATTTGGCTTAAAAAGGACCGGAAAATTTATGGGAACCAAAACATTTAGACCCCGTACACCGTCACTTCGCTGGACTGCGATCTCTGATTTTTCTGAGCTTTCACCCAAGCATAAAAAGCCTGAGAAATCTTTGATGCAGAGCTTAAAAAGATCCGGCGGAAGGAATTCATTTGGCCGGATGACTTCGCGCAGACGTGGCGGCGGACATAAGAAAAATTATAGACTCATAGACTTTAAAAGGGACAAGCGCGGCGTAGACGGTAAGATCGTTTCGATAGAGTATGATCCTAATCGCACCGCTAGAATCGCCCTTGTTGAGTACGCGGACAAGGAAAAGAGATACATCCTGGCGCCGGTAGGTTTGAATGTAGGGGCTGTCGTGCAAAGTGGTCCGGGCTCGGAAATCGTGACCGGGAACGCGATGCCTATTCGGGAGATTCCGCTGGGAGCTCAGATACACAACATCGAGCTCCATAAGGACCGTGGCGGCCAGATCGTCAGAACGGCCGGCGGATACGCGACTTTGATGGCGAAGGAAGGGGAGTTCGCGAACGTGAAGCTTCCTTCCGGTGAAATTCGGCTTATCCGGCTGGATTGTTACGCGACCATTGGCCAGATAGGTAATATTGAGCATGAGAATTTATCATTAGGAAAGGCGGGACGCCACCGCTGGATGGGACGCAGACCCGCTTCACGCGCGGTCGCCAAGAACCCCGTCGATCATCCGATGGGCGGAGGCGAAGGTAAATCTTCAGGTGGAAGACAACCGACCTCAAGAAACGGGCAGTTGGCGAAGGGCTTTAAGACTCGCCGAAAGAAAAAACATACTTCTAAATATATTGTGACAGGGAGACCGCGATGAGTCGTTCAATTAGGAAGGGGCCTTTTATAGATGAGAAGCTCCTCAAGAAAGTAACCGCCATGCAAAAGCAGCGGGACCGCAAGCCTATTAAGACATGGTCACGCCGCTCTACGGTAACGCCGGATTTTGTCGGTCTGACTATGATGATTCACAATGGGAAGAGTTTTATACCGATCTTTATGACAGAAAATATGGTTGGACACAAACTAGGTGAATTTTCCTTAACCCGCACCTTCAGGAAACACGGCGCGGTTACGAAGACTACCTCGGAGTTGACGTAATGATTTCTAAGGCTGCAGCAAAATTTGTCAGGATTTCACCGCGGAAGGTACGCTACGTCATAGACCTGATTCGCAGTAAACAGGTTCCTCAGGCGCAGGCAATTCTAAACGGCTCTCCGCGACGTGCCGGTGACATTATTAGAAAGCTTTTAAATCAGGCGATAGACGCGGCTGAAAAGAATTCGCAAGTCTCAGCCAAGGATTTAATCGTCTCCAAAATTACGGCGGATGGCGGCCCCTCGATGAAGCGTTTTCGTGCCGCGAGCATGGGACGCGCGTCTACTATCGTTAAGAGGACTAGCCATATCCTGCTGGAATTAGATCTCTCCAGACGCGCGGCTATTCAGGCGACGCAAAAAAAAGCGGTGAAGGCAGCCCCTTCTAAGACGGCACCTGATTTGCAGGCAGGAAAAAAAGCTGTAAAAAAGACAGTCACTAAAAAACTTGTAGGAGCAAAATAATGGGTCAAAAAGTCCACCCGATCAGTTTCAGGCTTGGGTACATCAAAACATGGAGTTCGCTCTGGTACGCCGGGAAAAAGGACTTTGCCAAATTCCTGCACGAGGACTTAAAGGTCCGGAAGCACGTGATTAAGACCTTCGCTCAGGCGGCGATCTCACGGGTAGAGATTGAAAGAGCCAGTGAAAAGATTCGCGTCAATATCCACACGGCCAGGCCCGGAGTCATTATCGGCAGGAAGGGCGCCGACATCGACCGCTTACGGGAAGACTTGCAGGGGATGACCGGCAACAAAGAAGTTCATATTAATATCCGGGAAATTAAGAACGCCGCGATAGACGCGCAGTTGATATCCGAGAATATCGCGCTTCAGCTCGAGAAACGAATCGCGTTTCGCCGTGCTATGAAGAAATCGATGCAGCAGGCTATGGACAGCGGAGCCAAAGGAATCAAGATTCAAACCAAGGGACGTTTGGCAGGTTCTGAAATCGCCAGGGCTGAGGGTTATCATGAGGGGAAAGTGCCTCTTCACACGCTAAGGGCGGATATTGATTACGGAACAGCTGAAGCGATGACCACCTACGGAAAGATTGGCGTGAAGGTTTGGGTCTACAAGGGAGACATCATTAAGAGAGCTCCCGCTAAGATTGAAAGAAGAGAAGATGGTCCTTCAACCCCCGCTTTATCGGACAAGGATTCTACGGAGACGACAGATGCTGTTATTGCCTAAGAGAGTCAAATACAGGAAAATGCAGCGTGGCCGCCGTAAGGGAGCCGCCCAGCGGGGCAACACGCTTAGCTTTGGCGAGTATGGTTTGCAGGTTCTTGAAAACGGATGGTTAAAGAACACTCAGATAGAGGCCGCTCGCGTCGCTATTTCCAGAAGCGTAAAGACGGGCAAGGTTTACATCCGTGCGTTTCCCGATAAGCCGGTGACGAAGAAGCCCGCGGAAACCCGCATGGGAAAAGGCAAAGGAGCGGTTGAGTTTTGGGTCGCCGTGGTTAAAAGAGGGAAGATTTTGTTTGAAGTTGAAGGCTTACCCGAAGAAATTGCCAAAGAGGCGATGCGGGTGGCGGCGTACAAGATACCGTTTCGTACGCGGTTCGTGACCCGAAAGGGGATGCTATGACGAAGCTCAAGGTCAAGGATTTGAGAAGCCTAAGCGGGCATGAATTGGACCAGAAGAAGGATACTTTGGAGAAGGATTTGCATGAACTGAGGCAGAAGAGACTGACCGGACAACTCGACAAGCCCCATCAGTTTAAGCTCATTCGAAAACAGATTGCCCGGATCAACACGCTTAAAAGAGAGACAAAAAATGGCTAACGAGACTATCAGGGAAAATTTTAGAAAAGAGAGAACGGGGATAGTGTTGAGCAATAAAATGACAAAGACTATTGTCGTGCAGATTAAGCGAAAAACGCGGCACCCGCTTTATGGTAAAGTTATCGGAAAGGCGGCGAAGTTCAAAGTTCATGACGAAAAGAATGAAGCGAAAGTGGGGGACAAGGTGCGGATCATTGAGACCCGGCCCCTATCAAAAGAAAAAAGATGGCGTCTAGTTGAGATTTTAGCTCACGGCCGCACAAGCGCTTCATCGGAAATTAAGGATGTATTGGAAAAGAGTGAAGGGAAGAAGTCATGATCAGGATGCGAACAATTTTGGATGTTGCTGATAATACGGGTGCCAAACAAGCCTCTTGCATTGGCGTGGTAGGACGATCCGGAAGAATGATCGCTGAGGTGGGCGACATCATCAGCGCGAATGTGAAGGAATCAACGCCGGACGCGACCGTCAAAAAGGGTGAGGTTGTGAAGGCGGTGGTGGTCCGCACGAGGAATAAGATCCGCCGGACGGATGGAACCTCCCTGAGGTTTGACTCAAACGCTCTTGTGATTATTGACGCGCAGAAGAATCCTCGCGGCACGCGTATTTTTGGGCCCGTGCCAAGGGAGCTTCGTGATAAGGGTTTTATGAAAATTATTTCGCTTGCGCCGGAGGTCATTTAAATGGGTCTCGGGATTCGTAAGGGCGATAAAGTGCTCGTGTTGGCCGGCAAGGACAGAGGAAAGTCCGGGAAAGTGATTTACGTTTACCCCAAAAAGAGCCGGGCGCTGGTCGAGGGAATCAACACGGTTAAGAAGCACCAAAGAAAGAGCCAGAAGAACCCGCAGGGCGGGATTGTGCACCAGGAAATGACGATTCATATTTCAAATTTAAGCTTGGTGTGTCCCGTGACCACCAAACCTACACGCATAAAGACACTGACTGCGACAGACGGATCCAAACAGAGGGTATCCGCGAAGAATAAGGCGGTTATTTCATAACATGGCAACTACAGCGACGCTACACGATTATTATAAGAAAACCATTGTTCCGGAGATGATAAAAAAGTTTGGCTATAAAAATGCCATGCAAGTGCCCCATCTTAAGAAAATTGTTGTCAATATGGGTGTGGGAAAAGGGGCGGAAGACGTCAAGATTGTGGAAGCCGCGCAACAGGAACTTTCGCTCATTACCGGGCAGCATGCCGTGATCACACGCGCGAAGAAGGCTATTTCCAATTTCAAAATCCGCGAAAATTCTCCGGTGGGCTGCCGCGTAACGCTTCGCCGTAAGATCATGTACGAATTCTTGGAGAGGCTCCTTCGAATCGCACTGCCTCGTGTGAGGGATTTCAGAGGCTTGAGTCCTCGCGGGTTTGATCATGCGGGAAATTATAATTTTGGAATCAATGAACAAAACATTTTCCCCGAGGTAGAGACGGACCGTGTGCTCCGCGTTCAGGGGATGAATATTACGATTGTCATTCAGTCAAAGTCCAGGGATGAATCCTATCACCTTCTTACCTTGTTTGGGGTGCCCTTCAGGTTGAAGGTGGAAAAAACAGCGCCGACGCCTCAGGCGGTTCAGGCTTAAGGAAAATTTATGGCAAAACTATCGTTGATGTTAAAGCAGCAGAGGCCGGCCAAGTTTAAAACACAGGCCTATAACCGTTGTCAGCTATGCGGAAGGACAAGAGGTTATTACCGGAAGTTTAAACTGTGCAGAATCTGTTTCAGGGAATTAGCTTCAAAGGGAGAAATCCCCGGTATCATTAAGGCAAGCTGGTAGTAAAATAAATTAAAAAGTTTAAAAGTTGAAAGGTTAAAAAAATGGCATTATCAGATCCGATCGCAGATGGACTTACAATGATTCGAAACGCGACACGCGTGAAAAAAGAAAGAGTGGATCTTCGCGCCTCTCTTTTGATGACGGAGGTTCTTAAGATTTTACGGCAGGAAAAGTTTATTTACGACTACCGTTTGATTGAGGATAAGAAGCAGGGGATTTTGCGGGTCTATTTACAGAAGAGCAACGAGCGCTTGAGAAAAATTACAAGAATTATGAGGGTCTCAAGGCCAGGGCTTAGAATTTACACTAAAAAAGACAATATTCCCACCGTGCTCAACGGCTTAGGCATATGTATTTTATCTACTCCCAATGGTATTTTGACGGGAGAGGATGCCAAGCGCAGAAACATTGGTGGTGAAATCTTGGCAAAGGTGTGGTGAGCGATGTCACGTGTAGGTAAGAAACCCATTGAGATTCCAAAAACCGTCAAGTTGAGTCTGGATCACGCCCTTGTGAATATTGAGGGACCGAAGGGGAAACTGCAGTTTAGGATGAATCCTCGTGTAAAAGCTCTTCTGAAAGACAACGTATTGACTTTTGACAGAGCGTCTAACCAAAAAAGTGACAAGGCGCTTCATGGAACAACGCGGAGTTGTGTTTTTAATATGATTAAGGGAGTTACGGATGGTTTTGCCAAAGAGCTTTCTATTGAAGGGGTTGGTTTTAAGGCGCAGGTCCAGGGGAAAACTTTAAATCTTTCCCTGGGATTCACGCACCCAGTGATTCTTGAGGTACCCGAGGGGATCACGGTGGAAACGCCGAAGCCTACGCTGGTCACGGTTAAAGGGATTGATAAGGTAAAGGTGGGCTTCTTCGCCGCCAAGATAAGAGGTATTTATGAGGCCGAGCCCTATAAGGGCAAGGGCGTTCGCTACGTTGGCGAAGTTGTCAGGAGAAAAGCCGGAAAGACGGTGACCAAATAATGAAACCCAAAAATAGAACCACGACTAACCGCATTGTCAGACATTTTAGGATCAGAAAAAGAGTTATAGGCAACCCTGAGCGGCCCCGGCTTTCGATCTACCCTAGCACCAAACATCTTGAGGCCCAAATCATAGATGATTTTGAGCAGAAGACATTGGTAGGTTTTACGACCAAGGCCAAGGAGTTCCAGAAGGCCTCGGGGCTTAAGGCCGGCGGAAATGTGGCGGCCGCGGTATCGTTTGGAAAATTTGTGGCCCTCAAAGCCAAGGAAAAAGGAATCAGCAAGGTAGTTTTTGACCGAGGGGGGTTTTTGTACCATGGCCGGATTAAGGCGTTTGCCGACGCGGCTAGAGAACAAGGGCTTTCTTTTTAAAAAAAAGGATATTGACGAGTGAACAATAAAGAATTTAAGCCCAATCCAAAAGCGAATGTCCCAGTTAAGTCAGACGTATCACAGGTACCGCTGAATCAGGCCGCGGTGGCGGCAGTGACTGAGGAAGTCGTGGCCTCGAAAAGGCCATCAGGCCCTCAGAGGCGCCCAAAGAGGCCTCAAAGGCAGGAAGGCCCGCAGGAATTTGTTGAAAAGGTAGTGGCCGTCAATCGCGTGGCCAAGGTTGTGAAAGGTGGAAAACGATTTTCGTTTAGCGCGCTCGTGGTGGTTGGTGACTTGAAGGGCCGTGTCGGCTTTGCGCTTGGGAAGGCCAACGAAGTGCAGGACGCGATCCGTAAAGGTATTTTTCAGGCAAAAAAGAACCTTTTTAAGGTGACGTTGAAGGGCACGACCATTCCTCACGAGGTGATAGGGCACTTCGGCGCCGCAAGGGTTCTTATGAAACCCGCGATGCCTGGAACCGGTGTTATCTCCGGAGGGGCCGTGCGGGCGATTTGTGAATCCGCGGGCATTAAAGACATTCTAACCAAGTCCTTGGGCTCTGATAACGCGATCAATGTAGTTCGCGCAACAACCGAAGGACTTAAAAGACTTATGGAAGCGACCTCAAATGCTTAATCGTCTAAAGAGGCCTCACGGGGCAAAGAAGAGAAAGAAGGTAGTAGGACGAGGTCGTGGCTCAGGCCATGGAAAGACCTCAGGCCGTGGAAACAAGGGGCAGAACGCGCGCGCGTCTGGAGGAGTCAGACCTGGTTTTGAGGGTGGCCAGATGCCGCTCATTCGGAGAGTCCCAAAGAGGGGTTTCACGTTTACTCCCAAGCCCAAGTACGACATCGTGTCCTTGGAGCGGTTAAATCGTTTTAGTTCTGGTTCGGAAGTGACGCCAGAGAGCTTAAAAAAAGCGCAGATCGTGAAC
>CAZDBQ010000003.1:0-7352 GCA_964503765.1 uncultured Planctomycetia bacterium
CGATTTTATGACGAGAATGAATAAGGCGATTCCTAGGAGGAAGCAGGCGAATTCTAAAATGTGCTTAAGGTGTTTCAATTAATTCCTCTTAGGTAGCTGGTTTTGCTTTACAAAGCGTTCTGCCAAAATTATACTAAAAAACGTGGCTCAATTATAGAGAGATATGAAACGACAAATTAAGTTCCTCAGTTGTTTATTTCTATTTGTGTTTTGCGTTAGCGGTGTTTGCTGCGCGAACGAAAAAAACGCCAGGCATCCTTTTGTCTCAGGATCTTTTTATCCCGCCGATAAAGACACCTTAAGCCGCACGATAGACAACTTTCTTTCCAACGTCCCCGAACAAAAAAAGCCTGAAGGACAAATCGTCGCTCTTATCCTGCCGCATGCCGGCTACGTCTATTCAGGCCAAGTGGCCGCCTATGGCTATAAGTTAATCGAGGGCATGGATTTTGACACCGTGATTTTAATAGGGCTCTATCACAAGGCCGCGATTTCAGAAGCCTCTGTGTGGCGGGAGGGGGATTGGACGACGCCCTTGGGAGCTGTGCAGATCGACACGAAGCTCGCGGAGGCCATCTTAAAGGAAAACCAAGCGTTCAGGTTTTCTCAAGACGCGCATCTAGCCGAGCATTCACTCGAAGTCCATATTCCATTTTTGCAAAAGGTCTTGAAGAATTTTAAAATTGTGCCGATTGTGATGAGCCGTCCCTCCCTCGAGATGAGCCAGCTCCTAGCTGAGGCCATTACCAAACACATCAAAGGCAAAAAAGTACTCATCATTGCTTCGACGGACATGAGTCATTATCATCCGGACGCTAAAGCCAAAAGTATTGATCGTCTCACACTCGATCTCTTGGAAAAACAGGACTCCGGTAAGCTTTTGAGGGAATCTAACTCCGGAAAAATAGAGCTTTGCGGAATAGCCGCGACTCTCACCGCGCTTAAGATAAGTGACCTGATAGGAAATACGCGGCTTGAAGTCTTAAAATACGCGACCAGCGGTGATGTGACCGGCGATAGGAGCCGCGTCGTGGGTTATTCAAGCTCAGTGATTGTTAAAACGGACGGCAAGGCCGAGGGATTAAGCCAAGAGCAGGGAACTGAAACGCTCAACACGGAGCAGAAGAAAGAACTTCTAAAAATCGCGAGGGAGACGGTTGAGACTTATCTTACACAGGGCCGCGTTCCGGAATTCAGCGTCAAAGATCCTATTTTAAAGGAGGAGCGGGCCGTGTTTGTTACGCTGAGGGAGTTTGGTCAACTTCGTGGCTGTATAGGCAGGCTGGTCGCCGAGGAGCCGCTTTATTTAGCCGTCCGAAACATGACCATCGAATCGGCGACACGTGACCCTCGCTTCCGGCCGGTCCGGCCCGAAGAATTAAAGGACCTGACAATTGAGATTTCCGTGCTGAGTCCGCCGCGAAGAATTAAAAGTGCCGACGAGATCCAACTTGGAACGCACGGTGTGATTGTAAGGCACGGCCTCTCTTCGGGAGTTTTCCTTCCGAAAGTAGCCGAAGAGACGAAATGGGATAAAGAGACCTTCCTGGGCGAACTCTGCAGGCAAAAAGCCAGCCTACCTGCCGATTGTTGGCAAGACCCTCAAACAGAACTTCACGTTTTTACCTCCTTCGACTTCTCAGAGGCGAGCGGGTGACGCGAGGGGTGGTAGCCTACATGGTGCAAGGGCTACACTCGCGCCGTGTAGGCTCCCCGACGCGGCAGGACCCGCGAGCAATTTAGCGGAAGCAGGCGTTGTCTTTGCAGGTGGATTTGCGGTGGAAGAGGTAGCGGTTTTTGGCGATGAAGCTATAGATGAAATTGCCGGGCCACTGCATGCCCGGGAAGTAGAGAACCGGTGCCAAAAGGTAGAGAAGCGGCAGTTTTAACGTAAGCCGCCGGAAGACGTAGAAGCCGCCGTAGAGTTTTCCATCCTGGGTGAGAAGCTGCATTTGGCTGTGGCAGATTTCACGTGTAAGACGGGCGTCGATGGTTTTTACGTCTTGAACGGCCTGATAGTCCACCGGCTTTAATTTCCCAAAAAGGTCCAGCACCTGTACACGCCTTAAGCTCCCAATACAGAAGTTGCAGTGCCCATCGTAGATAAGCTTGTCCTGCCCGTGTTCCTCGTTTTTCTTTCTTATTTTTTCAATCCACGTGATCCAGTCTTCGGGGTCAATGAATAAAAGGAGCTGGGCAGGAAAGAGAAAGAAAAAGATTGTGGGCACGTGCAGGGTGACCACAAGCATCGTCTGGAAGAAAAATCCGTAGCCAATGGCCAGAACCCTGGTTTTCTTGATGAAAAGTAAGAAGGGAAGTAAAAGCTCGGCGACAATCACACTGATTCCGATGGCGTAGCAAAGCTCGGGCGACTTGGCGAGAACACTCCGGAAGGGAAATTGTTTTACGACGCTTTCAGGGGTTGAATTCACGAGGTAGTAAATAGGATTGGAGGTGATCCAGTTTCCTGAGGCAGTGAACTTGCAAAGAGCGGTGTAAAAGTATGTCGAGGCGATCTGTAACTGCAGAAGCCTTTGGATGAAAAAAGGCCTTTTCTTTTTGTAAACGTCCGGATTTCCCGACCTTAGGGCGTCGAGCGAAAAATAATCCCCGTGATAGCCAGTGACGCACATAAGAAAAAGCGTCACCAAGAGAATATCGTAGGATAAGGTTCCGATGTGCATAGAATTTAAGGCATAGAAGTAGTAGCAGCCTATTACCATACAGATGGAGGCGATTTGAGAGAAAAGGCCCACAGCGAAGAAGAGGAGAGACACACAGAAAAAAACCGTCATGAAAATCACAAACCCATCTGGGCTCATCGCGACAAGCGCCAAAGCCCCCGGCGTGAAAAAAGTAGGATTCACCTCTTTAAAAGCGGTCGAAAGGTAGTTGTCCTTAAGCTGAAAAAGGGTGGGGAGAATGTGAGCGCCCACAGTAAAGGCCACGAAAAGCCTGAAAAAGGCCAGCCCTATCGAGGGCCGTTCCTCAAGAAACCAACGCTGCCATAGCGAGGCGGGTTTATTGTCAGCATTCATAAAGAATTCTCACATTTCTCCTATCTGGGTACCTTATAATGGAAGGATAAATGACCCGGGCGACGGCAAAGTGTTCGTAATTAGGGAATTTACGCCTAAGGTAGGCGCAGAAAGTGCTGGCGTAATAGGGATTCAAGACCGTGACGAGCACATTGCGATGGATGTTGTCATAGCCCAGCCAGTGAATATTAAAAATACGATGGGGGTCGATGGGTTCAAATTTTTCTCCTTGAATTCCAAAGACCTCGGCCCGTCCCTCAGTTTGGTCGACCTGGTAGAACATAATCCAGCCGGCGGGAGGGAAAAGAAATTTAAATTTTGGAAGCTCCCGGCCAAAAAAGGGATTAAGATAATTGGCGCGTAGAGATTCATAGTTAAAAAGAAACAACCATAGGACTACAAAGACAGAAATAGCCGTGTTTCGCACCTTAGCTGAAAACATGGTTCTATACTAACAGCACCGGAAACAGGATGCAAATATGGGTTTATACAAGCTGAACAATAAACAGGTGTTACGCCTAAAAAACAAGGCCTGTGAATTTTTGAAGGGCTTCTCCTCCAATGTCCTCGAAGCGTCCAGGAACGCGTCACTGGACGTCCATGGAAAGATTGTAGTGATATTCGACCAAAAGGTATTGAGCGAGGAAGAAGTCTTGATCGTGATCGAAAAGCAATACTTAAGCCGCCTCAAGGCTCACTGGGAAAAGTTTATGGGGCTAGGCGACACACGATTAGAAGAAGCAGATCTTTCCGCATATTTTGATAGTGAGGGTGGCTACGAGCCTATCGCCGGGGATATCCTGATTCCTCAGAGAAAAGGCAGCCTGGTCCTGACCCGGCGTGAGATTGTCTCTCATGCCTCAGAGGCGGATTTTACACTTTTTCGTCTTAAAAATAATCTTCCTGTCCAGGGCATTGATTATGATGAGGAAATGCTGTTGAACGTTGGCGATGAGGAGTTTGTCTCCTACACGAAGGGCTGCTATTTGGGGCAGGAAATTATCGCCCGGGTTCATAACCGTTCAAAGCCGCCTAAGACGCTTACGGTGAAATCCCAAGCGCAGTGCACGGCTGAAGAATTGACCCGCATGACCTCCAAAACGCTTGATCCGGCGACGGGAAAAATCACAGGATTTGTCTTTGTAAAGCAAACCTAAATGTACTTTCTTCTTTACGCTGTTTTGTTTAAGCATTAGAATGAAAGTTCAAGGCTGAAATCTTATATGGATCTTCCAAAAAGCCAGTTCGAAAAGGACGATTATTCTTTTGAGCCTTTGGGTTCCCCAGAGCTCAAAGGCCGAATTAACGTCTTTCGGACGCATGGCTCTTCGCTGGTTGTTTTCTTCATCCTCATCCTGCTCTCCGGCACCTTCTTCGGCTGGTTTTATATGCAGAAAACCATTAACTATTTAGCCTATATTAAATTTGAGAAAGAAATTAAGGAGACTGAGCTTCTCATCAAGGAACGGCTCGATCAGTACTCGCAGCTTTCCTACGGCGTGAAAGCCTTGTTTGCCTCCAGCCGGACCGTGGAACGCAACGAATGGGCTGTCTATCTCACGACAGTCAATCTGCTTGAGAAATACCCCGGCATCAGGGCTATGAGATACATCGAACGTGTCTCGCACGCCCAAAAAGAGGCGTTTATCCAAAGCGTGCGCACGGATACAAGCCTTTCTCCGACGGGTTACCCGGATTTCAAGATCTACCCCGAGGGGGAGCGTGAAGAGTATTACGTCGTGAAGTACGCCGAACCTATTGCGGGCCAAGAAAGACTCCTAGGTTTTGATATTCGTATGGAGAAGGAAAGGTTTGCCGTGACACAAGAGGCTCGGGATTTGGGAACAGCTGCCGTTACGCCCATTATTTTGTTGATGACGGAGGTGGAGGGTGAGAAGGGGTTTCTTATCAGCCTTCCGATTTACCGCAATGACGCGCCCGTTTCGACAGTAGAGGAGCGAAGGGAGGCGCTCGTTGGGTTTGTGAATACGCTCTTTCGGTCGGAGGACCTCCTGTCAGGCATTTTTGGGAGAAAGAGCGTCCATCCGGAAGTGGGTTTTAAAGTCTATGACGGGGAAGTCCTCACTTCGGACCATCTTGTCTATGATGACGAGCACGTGCTACAGGCGGTGTACCCGGGTTTTCGTCCCCGTTTTTCATCTGATCGCCAGTTGAAGGTGGCGAACCGTGTTTGGACATTGCGCTTTACCGCCCTACCGGATTTTGGCTTAAGTGAGACGGAAGAAAAACTACCGACTATTGTAGTTGTGGGAGGCTTGATTTTTAGCACCCTTCTTTTTGGAATTTTATACTCGTTTGTTACCGCTCGCGCGCAGGCGGTCTCCATCGCTGAAGGCATGACGAGTAAATTGCAGGAAAGCCAGCGTCAGTATGCCGACTTAGTGGAAGGGGCCCCTGACCCGATTATCACGCTGGACCGGCTGGGACGTTTAAAATCAATGAATCCAGCGGCAGAACGAGTTTCCGGGTACCTGGCTTCTGAGCTTCTTGGAAAGTATTTTGGCGCGATGAACGTTTTAACAATCCCCTCGCTTAGCCGCTCGCTTCAGGAGTTCGCGCTGGTCATTGTGGGTAAAGAGCGCCCCCCCTTTGAAATGGAGCTCATCCGAAAGGATGGGGTGCTTCTTATTATGGAGGCTAACCCACGCCCCATTAAACAGGCGGGTAAAACCCTAGCGATTCAAGTCATCTTCCGTGATGTGACGGAGCGAAAACGCACTGAAAAGACACTCAAGGAATTCTCCACTTATCTGGATAAAATCATTAACTCTGTGGCTGATCCTATTTTTGTAAAGGACAGAAAACACCATTGGGTGTTGCTCAACGAGGCGTACTGTCATTTTATAGGGCGCAAACGGGAGGAGATAGTCGGGAGAACGGACTATGATTTTTTCCCGAAGGAAGAAGCGGAAATATTTCTGGAGATGGATGAATTTGTTTTTGAGACGGGCAAGGAAAACTTAAATGAGGAAAAATTTACGGACGCCCATGGCATCACCCACATTGTCCTTACGAAGAAGAATTTGTACACCGATACAAAGGGAGAAAAATTTATTGTAGGAATCGTAAGGGATATTACTGAACAAAAACGGTCAGAAGAAAAAATTAATCAGCTCAATGAGGATCTCGAGCGCAGGAACAGCGAGCTCTCGAGTATGAATCAAGAACTTGAGGCGTTCAGCTATTCGGTGTCACATGACCTCAGGGCGCCCCTGCGCGCGATTAACGGCTTTGCCAACGCGCTTTTGGAGGATTGTCTCCCTACTCTTCCGGAGGAGGGTCAGCGTTACCTGCACCTCATCACGCAAAACGCCAAAAACATGGGCCAGCTGATTGACGATCTCTTAGCTTTTTCCCGCTTCAGCCGAAGGGCTATGGATTATACGGTGGTGGATATTGGGCAACTGGCGCGGGAGGTGTCGCGGGAGCTCAAGCAGCTTTTTCCGGAGAGACACATAGAATTTAAGATTCACCCACTTTTCGAAATAAAAGGCGATCTGGCACTTTTGCGACAAGTGGTGACGAATCTTTTATCCAATGCGGTCAAATTCACTCAGCAGCGAAAAGAGGCCAATATCGAAGTGGAGAGCCGTCGGGAAGCTAATGAAGTGATCTATTCGGTCCGTGACAACGGCGTGGGCTTTGATAAGCAATATGTGGGGAAGCTCTTCGGGGTTTTTCAACGGCTTCACTCTTCAGAGGAGTTTGAAGGCACGGGCGTGGGCCTTGCCATCGTGCAACGAATCGTTCACCGCCATGGAGGGCGTGTGTGGGCTGAAGGGGAAGTCGGAAAGGGAGCAACTTTTTTCTTTTCTCTTCCAACGGTCTCTTATAAGGAGGGGAAATAAGGATATGGATACTAGTGAAGTCGAAATTCTTTTGGTTGAAGACAATATCAATGACGCGGAGCTCACATTAAGGGCCTTAAAGAAAAATAATTTGGCCAACAAGGTATTTCACGTCAAGGATGGCGCCGAGGCGCTCGATTTTGTGTTCGCGCGCGGGGCGTATTCAGATCGAAATATGCAGGATTGCCCCAAGGTGATTTTTTTGGATCTCAAGATGCCCAAAGTGGACGGTTTGGAAGTGCTTCGCCAGATTAAGGCTGACGCGCGCACTAAGGTGATTCCGGTTGTGGCGCTGACCTCTTCGCAGGAAGAAAAAGATGTGGTGGAGAGTTATAAACTCGGGGTGAACAGTTATATTGTGAAGCCGGTGGATTTTGAGCACTTTGTAAAGGCCGTTTCGGAGCTGGGGCTTTACTGGCTGCTTCTCAACAAACCGTTGCCTTAG
>CAZDBQ010000004.1:0-11870 GCA_964503765.1 uncultured Planctomycetia bacterium
TCCCTTTTAGGTACCGCGCTTCAGGACTTAAGGGCTGCGCCATCTTGGAAGCGGAGTTTTGTCTACCGAAGGCGGACGGCGCAGCCACACAACGTAAGCTCGATGAATACAGGGATTATCGTTTAAGAACGCAGGATTTGAAACATCCCAGTGCCGGATGCATGTTTAAGAACCCTCAGCATTCGGAGTGTTCCAGCGGAAAGTTAATAGAAGACGCGGGGCTAAAAGGCAAGACTATCGGCCGGGCACAGGTTTCTGAGATCCACGCCAATTTCATAATCAACCTCGGAGGCGCGTCCGCGAATGATGTAATGGATCTCTTAGAAGAGGTGAGGAATGCTGTGAAACGGAAATTCACTATCGATCTCGAAACAGAGGTAAAAATCCTGTGAGCCCCCTAAGGAATCGGAAAATCGCTATCCTCGCGGGCGGACCTTCCTGTGAAAGGGAGATATCCCTCATTTCAGGGCGTGCTGTTTTTGACGCGCTCACCTCTAAGGGTTTGTCCATTCTGATGATGGACCCTGTGGGTGATTTTGTCGCTACGCTTAAGAAAGAAAATGTTTCCCTCGTTTTTCTAGCCCTCCATGGCACTTTTGGCGAGGACGGAACTGTCCAGCGAATGCTCGAGGAGGAGGGGATTGCTTATACGGGCTCGGGGATTGTGGCCAGCGAATTGGCGTTTGACAAATTCAGGACTCAAAGCGTGCTGAAGAACGCGGGGATAAGGGTCCCGGAATTTTGCGTCCTCGAAGACAACCTTTCTTTTGAGAAACCAAGCGCACTCTCATTTCCCCTTGTGGTGAAACCGACAAAATCGGGATCCAGCGTGGGCATTAGCATCCTTTCAAGGTCTGAGGATTATAAGCGGGCGGTGGAAGAGGCATTTCGTTACTCGGATTCGGTCCTGGTCGAGCAGTATATCCAGGGACGGGAGCTTACGGTGGGTATTCTGGATGATCAAGCCTTGCCGGTTGTGGAAGTCATCGCCAAGAGAAAATTTTACGATTACGAGGCTAAGTATGGTGATGCTGAAACGCGTTACGAATTTCCGGCTAAATTAAGCGATGCCTTGGCCAGTGAAGTCTCAGAAGTGGCGCTCAAGGCGTATCAGGCCATTGGTTGCGAGGTGATGGCTCGGGTGGACATCATTCTTTCAGAGGACCATAAGCCGTATGTCCTTGAAATAAACACGATTCCAGGGCTGACTAATAAGAGTTTGTTGCCAAAGGCCGCCAAAGCCTCCGGCATCGACTTTCCCGATCTTTGTGTTAAAATCTTGGAGTTGTCCAAGAACAGGATAAAGGTAAATGGTTAAGCCACTCAAAACGAAGCCAAAGAAGAAAAGCGCGGGTTCCGGCCTCTCCCTTAAATTCATCGGGGGGCTGAGAAGCCTCATCCTTTCTTTTTTGCCCTATATTTTGTCCCTCGCGCTGGTGGGCCTGCTGTTTGGGGGTGTGGTAGCTTACGCGGTCAATTCACCCACGTTTCAGCTGGAAGAAGTCGTCGTTCTCAATATTGGCACGCTGACCCCTGACCAGTCGTTTAAATTTTGTGAATTGCGGAAAGGCGAGAGCCTCATCAGTCTTGATCTTGTGAACGTGCAGCAGGTCATCAAACGGAAGCACCCCGAGTTCAAGGAAGTGCGCGTCAGGCGCGTGCTGCCGAATCGGATTGAGGTGCTCTTGAAGCGCCGGACACCGGTGGCTCAGATCGCTTTTTCCCGTTACGTCCAAGTGGATAAGGATCTGGTGATACTGCCAGGATCCAGCGTGACACCTTTTAAGAATCTTACGGTTATTGAGGGAACTCCCTTGCCGCGTGAAGGGCTTTATGTCGGGGTGAGTATTTCCGACGCGAATACGAAGAAAGCGATAAAACTCGCGGACATTATCAAGCGCTCAAATATTTTAAGGAAACATGCTCTCACGAGAGTCGACATCGGGGATCCTAAGAATATCTCGTTTATCGTGGACGCCGATATTGAGATAAAGATTGGAAACAACCATTTTATAGAGAGGCTTAAGATCCTGGACCAAACTCTGAGGTCCGTTGAGCTGGACAGATCCAAAATCCGCTACATTGACCTGCGCTTTGATGACGTCGTTATCGGCCCACGATGAAGTCTGTACGGTCTCTGAGAATGATGAAGCGGGCGTTCTGCGTCATTGATTTCAGTTCTGAATCCACCGTAGTCCTCGTCGCTGAAAAAAAAGAAGACGGAACGTTCCATGTGCTGGGCGCCGGAGAATCCCAAACCAGGGGGATCACGCACGGAGAAATAACTCATCTCGGCGATGCCGTTGAATGCCTTGTGGAAGCCCTGCGCAAGGCCGAAGACCGTTCAGGCGCGAAGATTGATAGGGTCTATTTTAATTTTGATGATCCCCAAATGCGAAGCGTCTCTTCCCACGGTACCCGCTGTTTGGCTGGAGAGGGTGAGATCCAACTCTCGGATATTCAAGAGGCACGCGAAACGGCCGAGCGTCTCGTGGGCCATTTTGAGAAATCGATTGTCTATTCAAGGGAA
Organism: uncultured Planctomycetia bacterium; assembly: GCA_964503765.1. Lineage (GTDB taxonomy): Bacteria > Omnitrophota > Gorgyraeia > 2-02-FULL-51-18 > 2-02-FULL-51-18 > CAZDBQ01. Next base: position 2,531 of record CAZDBQ010000004.1, read on the forward strand.
ATTAGCTTTCTGATTGATGACCGTGACACGGTGGAGAACCCCGTGGGAGTGTTTGGCCGCAAGCTCGACGTTCAGGTCCATATTCTCCAGGCAAGATCGGAATGCTATGAGTCGTGGCAGAAGCTGATCAAGCGTACCCACGTCGCCAAGGGCATTCCTGTTCCTTCGTGCTGGTCGACGGCCTATGGCATTTTTCCAAAAGAAGACAGGAAACGGAAAAGGTTTGTCGCTGATCTCGGCCATGATTTTTTAAATTTTTTTATTTTTGAGAATAACAAAATCGCTGACGCCAAAGTGTACCTGAATGAAAAATGGGGCGTGCGTGAAATCAGCCGACGCCTGGCGGACACGGTCAGGGAGTTTACAGAGAAAAACCCCGACCTTAAGGAGATTTTTATTACCGGAGAGATCGCGCAGGGCGAAAAGAACGTTGAGGCCCTGAAGGAAAGCATGGTTTTGCCGGCGCATTTTGTGGCACCGCTGGGGATTTCCAAGCTCAATAGCCCGAAGTTCGCGTCTCTCGTCGGGCTTCTTTACGTGGCCGAGGAGCTGGAAAAGAAATCCCCTAGCGCTCACAGGGATAAGGGCCTTATCGTGAATATGAAGGAGCGGGCCATCACGTTCATCAACGAGTATTTTTAAAATGAAATTTAGCACGATTCCGGAAGTACTTTCAGATCTAAAAAAGGGCAGGCTCATCATCGTAATCGACGATGAGGACCGTGAGAATGAGGGGGACCTCGTCGTCGCGGCCCAATTTGCCAGTCCCAAGAATATCAATTTTATGGCGAAGCATGGGCGTGGGATTATTTGCGTGCCTATGGAGTCTCGTCGGCTTGAGGAGCTGGGCATCGATTTGATGGTCCAGGAAAACTCGGATGAGTTTAAGACCGCCTGGACGGTGTCGATTGACGCCAAGCGCGGTGTGACGACAGGTATCTCCGCGTATGACAGGGCAAGAACGGTCAAAACACTCATCGATCCTAAAACTAAAAAAGACGATTTAGTAAGACCCGGCCATTTATTTCCGCTGCGTTCGCGCGAGGGGGGTGTTTTGGTGCGCGCGGGACACACGGAGGCATCAGTTGACTTGATGAGGCTTGCCGGTCTTTATCCTGCGGCCGCGATTTGCGAGATTATGAATGATGACGGTAGCATGGCACGTACCCCGGATCTCATTGGATTCGCTAAAAAACATAAGCTCAAGATCTGCACGATTCGCAACTTGATTGAATACCGGCGAAGGAAAGAAAAGCTGGTTTTTAAGGCGGTCGAGACGAAGATCATGAATAACTACGGGGAGTTTAAGCTTGTGGCCTATGAGTCTACGGTCGATAGGGATTATCACGTTGCCCTTGTGATGGGAGAAATTTCTACGGAGAAAAAAGTGCTGGTGCGTGTACACTCCGAATGTTTTACCGGAGATGTCCTTGGGTCGAAACGCTGTGACTGCGGGGAGCAGCTTCACAACGCGTTGCAGCTGATCGCCAAAGAAGGGACGGGCGTTTTGCTTTATATCCGCCAGGAGGGCCGCGGCATAGGGCTTCTAAACAAGCTTAAGGCCTACCAGCTTCAAGACCAGGGTCTCGATACAGTGCAGGCCAACGAGCGCCTGGGATTTCCGGCGGATTTGCGCCATTACGGAGTAGGAGCCCAGATCTTAGCCGACTTGGGAATACGAAAGATAAGACTTTTGACGAACAACCCCAAAAAAATTGTAGGGCTTGAAGGCTACGGCCTGAAGGTCGTTGAACGAGTGCCTATCCAGATCAAGCCAGGGCCGCATAACCGGAAGTATCTTGAGACGAAAAAAAAGAAAATGGGTCATTTTTTAGACTTGATAGGTCATGGAAAAGAAAACTAACCTTCGGCACAAGAGCGTGCATCGAATGAAGGGCAGCTTCATCGCCAAGGGCAGACGATTTGGCATTGTCGTATCCCAGTTCAACGAGTTTTTGACGCATCGTCTCCTGGAAGGCGCGCTGGACACCCTCGTGCGGCATGGCGCCAAAGAAAAAGACATTCACGTGGTGTACGTGCCGGGGGCGTTTGAAATACCGCTGGCTTTGAAGAGGCTCCTTGCGAAGAAAAAACTCGACGCGGTGATTACACTGGCGGTGATTATCCGGGGCGAGACGCGGCATTTTGAACAGGTCGCGCGCGAGAGCGCGCGTGGTGTTCGGGAGATTTCCGTAAAGAGTGAGGTTCCGGTGATTCTTGGTATTCTTGCCGTAGAATCCGTGGACCAGGCAGTCCACCGGGTGGGGTTAAAACAAGCCAACAAGGGCTGTGAGTGGGCACTTTCGGCGATAGAAATGGCGAATCTGATGCGAAACCACTTGAACGGGAATAAGGGCCGCAAATGAGAAAGCGAACGAGGGCTCGTGAGTTCGCGCTGCAGGTGCTCTACCAGATGGACATGACGCACGCGGATGTTTCAGAGATGCTTGAGGATTTTTGGAAAGACAGGACGGACCTGATACTCTCTGACAAGGAAAAAGATACGATTGAGCTGGACAAGAAGGACCCAGAGGTTAGGAAGTATGCTGAAACCTTGGTCCACGGGACCCTTGAAAAGTTGGAGACGATTGACAAAACCATTGAGCGATTCGCGGAGAATTGGGAAATGAAGCGGATGGCCTATGTAGATAGGAATATCTTAAGGCTCTCGACGTATGAGATGGTTTATCTTGATGAGATACCCGTCAAAGTGGCGATCAACGAAGCTGTAGAGCTCGCCAAGCGCTACGGGGAAGCGGACTCCTCGAAGTTTGTGAACGGCATTCTGGACAAAATCGCCAAGACCGAAACTAAGAAATGAGATTTCAGTATGCCACCGAAAAATTCCAAAGAGTTACCCTTCATGAAAGAGGCGCTGCGTTTAGCGGAGCGGGGCAGAGGCAGGGTTCATCCCAATCCGCTGGTGGGCGCGGTTCTCGTAAAGAATAACCGGATCATAGGCCGGGGCGCCCACGAAAGATTTGGCGGCCCCCACGCGGAAGTCAACGCCCTCTCAACCTCCAAGGTTTCAACAAAGGGAGCTGCACTTTACATCACGCTTGAACCATGCGCCCATCACGGAAAAACACCGCCTTGCACAGATTTGATTTTAAAAAAACAGATTAAAAAAGTAGTGGTTGCGGCTCACGACCCAAATCCTCTGGTGTCAGGCAAAGGACTTCTCCTTTTAAAAAAATCAGGCGTTCACGTGGTGACCGGGGTTATGGAAAAGGAAGCGATGGCGTTGAACAGGGATTTTAATTATTGGGTTAGAAAGAAAACGCCCTACGTGATTGTAAAGGTAGCGCAGAGCCTCGACGGCAAAATCGCCACTCGTACGGGTCAGTCACGCTGGATTACGTCCCGAGCGGCAAGGCTTTTTGGGCATAAACTTCGCGCCGCCTCGGATGCGGTGCTGGTAGGGGTGAACACTGTTTTGAAGGATAACCCTCTTTTGAGTGCTCGAGGGGGTAAAACACCTTTTCAACCGGTCAAGGTCATCCTGGACAGCCGTCTTCGAACTCCGTCGAATGCGCGGATTTTTTCGAAGCGCTCAAGCGGGGCCGTGATTCTAGCCGTCACCCGACAAGCGCCCAAGGCTAGGTGGGGTCGTTTTAAAAACAAGGCCGAAATTTTGCTAGTCAAGGAAAAGGCGGGCCGAGTGGATTTGGCAGCGCTTTTAAAAATATTGGGCAAGCGGGGGATTCTTCAAGTGTTGATCGAGGGGGGAGGCGAGACGGTGGGCTGCGCCATTTCACAGAAGGTTGTTAACGAGATTTATTTTTTCATGGCTCCCATGATTATGGGGGGGAAGGAAGCTATTGGTTCCGTCGGAGGGGCGGGTATCTCATTGTTGAGCCAGGCGGCCAGAATTAAAAAGGGCGAAGCCGCTTTCATAGGAAAAGATCTACTATTTCACGGGATTCTCTAGCATGTTCTCGGGCATTATTGAAACCACAGGAAAAGTACGGGCGTTTAAGCGACTGCCAGGGCAAACACACATGCTGGAGATTGAAGCTCCCAAAATCTCGAAAGGCCTAAAAATAGGCGGCAGTGTTTCCGTAAACGGCGCCTGCTTGACGCTTATAAAAAAGAAGGGCCCGACACTTTTTTTTAATGTTGTTCAGGAAACAAGGAAAAGAACCGTGCTCAGCACCCTTAAGAGTGGTGACAGGGTCAATTTAGAGCGTCCCTTGCGCCTCAGGGACAGGGTTGAGGGCCATTATGTTCTGGGGCACGTCGACGGTGTGGGCCAGATACGGCGCGTCCTTGAGAAGGGGAAGGAAAAAAGCTTTCTGATCTCGTTCCCAAGAGGGCTCAAACCCTATTTGGTTGAAAAAGGCTCAGTCGCGGTCGACGGAGTAAGCTTGACCGTCGGAAAGATCTCAAGGAATGCCTGCTGGGTGCACTGCATTCCCCACACGTTGAGCACCACTATTTCCCATTTTTACCACGCTAAAACAAAAGTTAACCTGGAAACCGATGTTCTGGCAAAACTTGCATTGACAAGGCAAGTGGCTCATTATAAGCTATAACCTTTGAAATTAAGGACACCCCAAACACCATGAAAAAATCTCTTCGTTCACTAGCCTTTCTCCTCATTTTGATGACTGTTTTTTCCGAGACCTCTTACGCCTATTGGGTCTGGAGTCCAGACCTTGGAAAATGGGTCAACCCCAAGAAGTCCGCCAAGGATACCCCCGAAGATCAGTACGCCTGGGCCATGGACTTTTACAATAAAAAGGACTGGGAGCGGGCGGTTGAGGAGTTTGAAAAGCTGCCGGTAGCCTTTCCCACGTCGCGCCTCGCGGCCGAAGGCGTTTACTACGCCGGGCTAAGCTGGGAAGAGAAAAAAGATATCGCGAAAGCGGCCGACTCCTTTCAAAAGCTGATAGATCGTTATCCTTACAGCGACCGGATAAAGGACGCGATTAAGCATGAGTTTGACATTGCCAATCAGTTTGCCGGGGGAGCCAAGATGAAGGTGGGGGGTATTGCCGTCCTTTCCGGACAGGAAAAGGCTCTGGAGTTGTATAAACACATTGTGAAAAATGCCCCTTTTGGCACCTACGGCGATCAGGCGCAGTTCAATATTGGAGAGGTTTATAAGGCCCAGACGGAGTTTGAAGAAGCTCAAAAGGCCTTTCAGGCGGTTGTTGACGAGTACCCTGCCTCCGAACTCGTTGGCAAGGCGCGTTACCAAATCGCGTATTGCTCGATGGAGGCTTCCAAGAAATCCCAGTACAACGAACAGTACGCGGAAAGGGCGATCGAGGAGTTCGAAGGTTTCAAGTCGGCTTTCCCCGGAGATAAGCAAGCTCTCGAGGCCGACGAATCTATCAAGATTCTCCGCGCCAAGAAGGCCAAGACAAGTTTTGAGACAGCCCTTTTTTATGAAAAACAGGGAAAATACAAGAGTGCCAAGGTTTATTACGAGGAAGTGGCTTCCAAGTATCCTGAAACGCCCTCCGCCGAGCAGGCCAGAAAGAAAGTGGATGAAATGGTGAGAAAGGAAACCAATCCCGAGAAGGGGTCTATTTTCCCTAAATTGCCCAAAGTCAAAATGCCTAAGCTATGGTGACGAGAAGCGCTCTCCGATTCGTCCCGCTGTTTTTTTTCGTTACGGCTCTTTTCTTGAATGTCGCGGGCTGTGGTTACACCCAGAAATCTCTCCTGCCTGAGCACATCAAAACGATCCATGTCGCTCCGGTCAAAAATACCATTGATCTTTCCTCGGAAGTCAGCCAGAAGGATCAGTTCCGCGTCTACCGGCCCGGCACGGAGGTAGACCTCACCAACGCGATAATTAACCGTTTCATTTTTGACGGCAACCTAGGGATCGCCCGCCCAGGAAGCGCTGATGCTGTTGTGGAGGCAAAGCTTATTGACTATCGCCGTGACCCGCTTCGGTACAGTGAAGCGGATGATGTCCAGGAATACCGTCTGAGTGTGACGATTGATATCGAGGTTTATGAGGCGAAGGACCACAAAGTTCTTTGGCACGAAGCGAATCTCACCGGTGACACCACTTTCTTTCTCTCAGGCCCCCGCGCGATAAGCGAGGATGACGCGGCCTCAAAAGCAGTGGAAGATGTTGCCCGCCGAGTGGTCGAAAAAACTATCGAAATATGGTAAAAAGCGCTCTTTATCTCTTGCTGGGTAAAGAGGAATTTCTAAAGCAAGAGTTTATCCAAAATCTTCGCAATTCTCTCTTTCCCAAAGCCTCCGGTCTTGACCTTAACTACCAGGAATTTCATGCGGGAACGCAGCCTCTCCATTTGCTGCTCGATTTTCTACAGACGGCTCCTTTTTTATCCGATAAAAGGCTAGCTATTTTGAGGGAGGTCGATGAGCTGGAGGACGAGGAACGGAAAACGCTTCTTCTATTTGTGGAACGGTTTCCTACCTCAGGTGTTCTAGTGGTGGTATCGAATGAAGGCAGCGTCAAAAAGGATGACTTCTTAAAGCAGCTGTCTGAAAAGGGAACGCTGGTCGCTTGCCATCCGCCGTTTGAAAGAGATCTTCCTCGGTGGATCGAGAACCGCGTCAAAAAATACGGCAAAGAGGTGGAAAGGGGAGCACTGCCTCTTTTGATGGAACGCGCCGGGAAGGACTTGGCCTCGCTAGATTCGGCCCTTGAGCAATTGACGATTTATATCAATGACAGACGCCAGATTTTAGGTAAAGACATTGAGGCGCTTCTGGGGAAATCGGTCGAGGCGGACGTGTTCCGGCTGGTGGATGTCCTACTTGAGAAAAACACGAAAGCGGCGTTGGAAATTACAGGCGCCCTCCTAAAAGAGGGCACTCGCGCTTACGAGATCGTGGCAGTTTTGGCCGGCCAGTTTGACCGCATGAAAACCGCCCAGGGACTGCTTCGTGAAGGGCGGCCAGAACGCGAGGTTGGAAGCGAGCTGAGGGTGCATTCCTTTTTTCTTGAAAAATTTATTCGCCAGACTCAAAAAATAAAGGGCGAGGAGATGGCCCATATTTTCCGTAAGCTCTTGGAATGCGACGAGTCGATTAAGACCAGCCGTCTGGAAGACGGGCTGGCGCTTGAACGATTGATCTTACAGCTTTAGATTACTTGGTGGTTTTTAAGGAATTAATACGAAGGATGACGCGAGATTTCCGGCGTGAGGCGCGGTTTTTGTGGAGAATGCCTTTTTTGACCGCTTTATCAAGCTTGGAAAAGAGCTCTCGGGACTGCAGAAGAGCCTCACTGGCTTTTTTGTCCACGATGAGGGCGTTGACTTTCCGGGCCACGGTTTTAAGCTCAGAAATGACCTGAACGTTCTGAGAGCGGCGCTTTATATCGACGCGTATTTTTTTGATGGATTGTCTGCGATGTGCCATAAGACCCTTTGTGCGTTTAGTTAAATTTTCATAAATGGAAAGCCACATTCTACAGAAAAGCGGGGGGTATGTCAACTCATCGTTCGCTGGTTAAGTCGGCCGGGATTATCGGGATGCTCACGGGGGTGAGCAGGGTTTTGGGGTTTGTCCGGGATCTGGTGATCGCCATGGCCTTCGGTACCGGCGTGGCGGCGGAGGCGTTTGTCGTTAGTTTTAAGCTGCCCAATCTTCTGCGGGACCTGGTAGGCGAGGGGGCGGCTAATGCCGCCTTTGTGCCGGTCCTCACGGAATGCCGCGAGAAAAGACCCAATGAGTTTTGGCAGTTGGTTTCGACCCTTTTCTACTTAATGTTCGGGGTCCTTCTGACTCTTGCGGTCCTAGGCGTTATTTTCGCGCCGGAGGTTGTGGGGCTGATCGCGCCGGGCTTTGTACGTTCGCAGGATCTTACAAAGCTCCCGCTAACCATTCATCTCACACGTACTTTATTCCCCTACATCTTTCTTATTGGGTTGTCGGCGCTGGCGATGGGTGTTCTCAATTCGCTTAAGGAATTCACAAGTTCCGCGATTGGCCCGTGCCTTCTTAATCTTTCGATGATCATCGCGGGCGTCGCTCTTGAACGGTATTACGGCCCAATGGCACTTGTGATCGGGGTGCTCTGCGGCGGGGTTCTTCAGTTGGCGACGCAAATTCCCTCGCTTTTGAAAAGGGGTTTCCGGCTTACGAAGCCCGATTTTGGCCATGGGTTGGTGGTGCGGATTGGGAAATTGCTTATCCCGCGCGCGTTTGGTTCGGCCCTTTATCAGATTAATGTTTTTGTGGACACTATCATTGCGTCTTTTGAATCGATCGTGGGCGTGGGCGGGCAGTCCGCCCTTTACTATTCAAATAGGCTTTTTCAGCTGCCCCTGGCTATCGTTGGTATCTCGCTGGCGCAGGCGGTCCTACCTACTTTTTCGACGCAAATGATTCGGGAGGATCTAAAGGGTTTCAGGGAGACTTTCTCCATGGCTGTGAGATCTATCGCGGTGGTCGTTCTTCCAGCTTCTGTGGGGTTGATCACGCTGTCCGGGCCGATCGTAAGGATCCTCTTTGAACGAGGGCGCTTTGACGCTTACTCAACCCACATTACCTCCGGAGCCCTCTTTTTTTACGCCTTCGGGCTTTTGTCGTGCTGTTATATCAAGATTCTCGTGAATGCGTTTTACGCGATGCAGGATACGCGTACACCTGTGAAGACCGCGCTTTTTTCATTGCTGGTGAACATTGTTTTCTGCCTTATTTTTATGTATCCGCTGAAGATCGGCGGTTTGGCCCTAGCTTCTAGTATTTCGGCGACGGTGAATGTGCTACTGCTTTACACGCATCTTAAGAAAAAGATCGGTGATTTGGACGAGAAAAGGATTCTGGCTGGTCTGGCAAAGATGTTTCTGGCGGCAGTGATGATGGGCGCGGCCGCGATGGCTTATAATTATTGGGTACTGGTGCCGCAGGCCTCAAGCCCCAGGCTATTTCAACTGTTGTGTCTGGGCCTGGGGATTGCCCTTAGCATCCTTACTTACGTGGGACTGGCGCTCCTATTGAAAATACAAGAAGTGAGAAAAATATTCTCATGGCGGACGGCCTGATCCCCGAAACTCTCAAAAAAAGAATCGAACACCTTCCTAACACGCCCGGGACCTATCTTTTTAAGGATAGCAGCGGGAAGCCTGTGTACATCGGTAAGGCTCTTTCCATTAGAAAGCGGGTGCTGTCGCACTTCCGGTCGTTCGGGGAAACTTTTTCGAAGGAAGGCGTGATGCTCGGCGAAGTGCGCACGATTGATTTTATCGAAACACCCACGGAAGCTGAGGCGCTGCTCCTGGAGGCGAGCCTCGTTAAGGAAAACCAGCCCAAATACAACCAAGCCTTGAAGGATGATAAAAGTTACCCTTTCTTAAAGATCACGGATGAGGATTTTCCCAGGCTCCTGGTCGTTCGCAGA
>CAZDBQ010000005.1:0-13913 GCA_964503765.1 uncultured Planctomycetia bacterium
TGGAGGGCTAGAAAAACGAGGGAAACATTTTCTTTCTTAAGCGTAGCGACAAAATCACCCACAGGGTCCATCATCAGAATGGACAAACCCTTAGAGGTGAGCGCGTCAAAAACAGCACGTCCTGAAATGAGGGATATCTCCCTTTCGCAGGAGGGCCCTCCCGCGAGGATAGCGATTTTCCGATTCTTTAGGGGGCTCATAGAATTTTTACCTCTGTTTCCAGATCAATTGTGAATTTCCGTTTCACAGTATTCCTCACTTCTTCCAATAGATCCATCACATCATTCGCGGACGCGCCTCCAAGGTTGATTATGAAATTGGCGTGGATCTCAGAGACCTGTGCCCGGCCAACGGTCTTGCCTTTTAGCCCCGCGTCTTCTATCAACTTTCCGCTGGAACACTCCGAATGTTGAGGATTCTTAAACATGCATCCGGCGCTAGGATGTTTCAAATCCTGTGTTCTTAAACGATAATCCCTGTACTCCTCCAGTTTACGTTGCGTGGCGGCGCCGTCCGCTTTCGGCAGACGAAACTCCGCTTCCAGGATGGCGCAGCCCTTAAGCCCTGAAGCGCGGTACCTAAAGGGGATATCTTTTTTCTTCAACACACGCAGCTGGCCTTCGTAATCAAGAACCGTCACTGTCTCAACAAATTGGTCAAGGGACTGCTTGTGGCTGCCTGCGTTCATCGCCACGGAGCCTCCGACGCAGCCCGGAATCCCTAACAAGAATTCGCAGCCCCCAAAACTCTGCTCAAGCGCGTATTGAATGAACAAGGTGTTTTGTAGGCCGGCCCGCGCCTTGATTTTTCCGTTTTCTAGTTTGATTTCACGAAAATAAGGCGCCGATAAATGCACGACGGCCCCTCGAATCCCCTTATCGGGAACCAGAATATTGCTCCCGGCACCAAAAATATAAATCGTAATCGCGCGTTCGCGGCAAATCTGAAACACCGTCTTCAAATCTTCCGCGTCCTCAGGCTCAATCCAAAAATCAGCGGGACCGCCCACTTTAAGGGACGTGTGCCTGGAGAGAGGCTCGTTTCTGAGCGCTTTTCCACGCACGGAACTGAAAATAGTGGATTTTACAAAATCGGCAATTTCATGGGCCATTTCAGAAATATCTCCGGCGCCGAGAGTGATAACCAGGTCGCCTGGCTTTATTTGCCGGCGCGCGTGTTCTGTCAGGGCCGCGCGCTCCACAAAGGACACGTCTCGGTGCCCCGCCTGCCGGATCGCTTCCGAAACTCTCGAGCCCGTAATGCCGGGACGCGGCGCTTCACTAGCGGTATAAATATCCGTAACGATAAGTTTGTCCGCCTCTTGAAAGCTGCCCCCAAAATCCTCCAGCAGCGCCTCCGTGCGGCTAAAGCGGTGAGGTTGAAAAAACGCGATCGTCCTTTTCTTTTTCAACGCCTTCGCGGCTAGAAGTGTTTTTTGAATTTCCGTGGGATGATGCGCGTAGTCATCGACGATAAGAAACTGATTGTCCTCATACTTGACGTCAAAGCGTCTGCCGGCACCTTCGTATTTGCCAAGCGCCCTCTGAATCACCTCAAAGGAAATCCCAAGTTTTAGCCCGACCCCCATCGCCGCCAGGGCATTGAGCACATTATGGGTCCCTATCACCTTCATTTCAATAGGGCCCAGGCACAGCCCACGGCTCCAGGCTTTAAAGGAAACGCCTCGCCGACCTTTCGGACACTCCACCACATCCGTCGCGTAGAGGCCCGTCGCCGATTTCTCAAAGCCGTAGAGGGTGCTAGGCCTGCCGTTCTGTTGTGCCAGGTTCACCACCCGCGAATCTTCCGCGCAGCCAAACCACTCTCCGTTTTCAGGCAGCCTCGCTATAAAATTTCGGTAGGCCTCCTCAACTCGCTCGATCGTCTGGAAATGTTCCATGTGCTCGGCCTCAATATTGGTGATCACTTCGATATTAGGGGAAAATTTTAAAAAAGAAGAGTCGCTTTCATCCGCCTCAATCACGATCTCTGGGCCCCTTCCGTAATGCGCGTTCCCGCCAAAAAAGCTGACAAGGCCGCCGACCACGATTGAGGGATCGCGCCCGGCCTCGCGAAGAATCATTCCAGTCAACGCGGTCGTCGTTGTTTTTCCATGGGTACCGGTGATGGCAATCGTGTATTTGCCTTTGCAAATTTCAGCCAAGGCCTCGGCCCGATGGAGAATCCTAAGGCCCTTTTTAACGGCCTCCAGACGTTCGGGATGGTTTTCTGTAATGGAAGAGGAGTACACAACGCAATCCGACCCGTTGACATGAGACTCGCTGTGGCCGATGAGTATCTTGGCGCCCAGTCTTTCAAGGCCGTCCAATAGGCCGCTTTTCTTGATGTCGCTTCCCTGAACGGAATAGCCCATCGCCAAATACATCCGGGCGATACCGCTCATTCCGATGCCCCCAATGCCTATCAAGTGAATTTTTATCGGATGATTCATTTGTCTAAAGAAACTCCTCAATATAATCCGCTAGAAGCGCTCTGGAATTTCGGCTCTGCCCCGTTAATGCCCGTTGCCCATTTCTCGTCGGCGCCTTCGCCGCATAATCCACTAAGAGCCTGGACAAACTATCGGCCGTCAGATCTTTTTGCTCAATAATCACCGCGTCGTTCTCGAGACTAAAAACCCTGGCATTGAGCAGCTGATGGCCGCTTCCAAAAGGATACGGAATTAAAACGCTGGGGATTTTTTTAGCGGCAATCTCCGCCAAAAATGTCGCCCCCGCGCGTCCTACCGAAAAATCACAGGCTCCGTAGGCTAAATCCATCCGCTCAAAAAAGGAGTACACCCTCCCTGGAATTCCGGAACGCCTCAGCACCTCCTGAGCGGCTTCCACCGGCATTTTACCGCAAAGGTGCAGCACCTGAATCTTCGCCTTCACCACATCAGGCAACAAGGGCAGCGCGTCCAAAAAAACCGTGTTGATGGATTCGGCCCCCTGGCTTCCCCCGAGCACAAGGATCGTTATTTTATCCTTTGAGAAATTAAAAAAAGTGAGTGCCTCTTCGCGGCAGTCCCGTTCAATGGAGGCGCGGATCGGGTTGCCCGTGGTCCTGATGTTTCGGCAAGCGGGCAGATATTTCTGGGTTTCAGAAAAACTAAGCGCCACCCCATCCACGAGTCTGGCCACAAACTTATTAGCCACCCCCGGAATCACATTTTGTTCATGGACCAGCGTCTTAATCCCAAGGGCCTTCGCCGCCAGAATCGCGGGAAACGAAAAGTAACCGCCAAACCCAACCACCACGTCCGGCTTTTCTCTTCTCAAGAGCCGGAAGGACTGTGATAAACCCTTGAGTAATTTTACCAAAAATACGGGGTTGATTAAAGACAATGCGCCTTTAAACGGCGCGCTGTCCACCGAGACGACTTTCTCGTTTACGACAATCTTAAAAATGGAGTTTTCAATATCCTTTTTTCCACAAACGTAGATGATCTGAGCCGCGGGGGTTCTTCGCTTAATCTCCTCCGCCACGCTAAAGGCTGGAAAGATGTGTCCCCCCGTTCCCCCGCAAGCAAACAGAATCTTCACAGCTTCTCCTCCGCCGGAATCTCTTTTGAAATATTGATCAGAAGGCCAAGCGCCGCCATATTGGCGAGCAACGCGGACCCCCCATAACTGATAAAGGGCAAGGAGAGCCCTTTGGTGGGCAGGGCTCCGATACTCACGCCGATGTTGATGACCGCCTCAAGGCCTATTAGGCTCACCAACCCGAGGCTCAACAGCTGAGAGAACCGGCTCTGGGACCTAAAAACAATGACCATCCCGGCAAAAATGAACACAATAAAGAGAATTAGGACACAGCTTGCGCCAAGAAAACCAAGCTCTTCGCCAATAATGGAAAAAATAAAATCCGTGTGTGATTCCGGTAAAAAAAAGAGTTTCTGCTGGGACCTTCCCAGGCCCACCCCAAAAATACCTCCGGAACCGAGAGCTAAAAATGACTGAATAATTTGAAATCCCACGCCGCGAGGGTCCTCCCAGGGATTAAAAAAAGCGAGGATTCGTTTTCGCCGGTAAGGCTTAGCGAGCATCGCGAAGAGCAGGGGCGGCAAAGCCGCCAGCGTCATTGTTAAAAGATAGCTTAATTTAAATCCCGCCACGAAAAAAAGAACCAAAATAACTAAGGCGATCGTAACCGCGGTGCCAAGGTCAGGCTGCAAAAAAATAAGCCCCGCGCACGTCCCCAAGATAAACAATGCCGGAAATACGGTTCGTTTTAAATCATTCAGGCTTTCTTTTTTTCTATCCAGGAAATCGGCGAAATAAAAAATGAGGGCGATCTTCAGAAATTCAGAAGGCTGGAAGCTGAACCCAAAAAACTTAAACCAGCGCCGGGCTCCGCCGGTGGAGCTCCCCACGTGCGGAATCAGCACCAGCGCCAGTAAAACAAGCCCAATAATCAAAATGGGCTTGGCGTGTTTACGGTACGCCTTGTAGTCTACTGAGCTTAAGAATGAGGCTAAAACGACTCCGATTCCCAGGTAAACCAAGTGCCGCTTCAGAAAAAAGAGGCTGTCCTTCATCTTCTCAAACGCATAGATGGCGCTGGCGCTGTAGATCATGACAACGCCCACGGCGATCAAAATCACAGCGGACCCGAAAAGCAGCACCCTAGCCCTTCGCAGAGGTTCCATGATTCTTTAGCCCGCGGCCTCTGTGAGCTCAGCGAAAACCCGTTTGAACGCTTCGCCTCTTTCTTCAAAAGAATTAAACTGATCAAAGCTCGTGCACATGGGGGAAAGCAGGAGCGCGTCCCCGGGGCTCGCCGAACGAAAAGCAAGCCTCACGGCTTCCGCAAAATTGGCCTCAGCTTTCCACTGGCGGTAGGACTTCCAGGAGTGGGCTATTTTTTCGCGCGCCTCCCCGTACAAAATGACACGCTTCACCTTTTCCTGAAGCAGGCCTTCAAGGGTATCAAAACGTACCCCTTTATCGCGCCCTCCGGCAACTAGCACAACGGGCTTGGACATCGCCAAAATTGCGGCCTGTGTGCTCTTCACGGTTGTGGACTTGGAGTCGTTGAAGAATTCCACCCCCCGAAAGCTTCCGACAGGCTCAATCCGATGCTCCAACGTCCGGAAGGAATCAAGCGTCGACTGAATCTTCTCTTTAGGCACCTTCAAGAGCGCAGCTACCGCGACGGCCGCCAGAATATTCTCGAGGTTATGGCTCCCCGGCAATAAAATCCTGCGGCGATCCAGCGTAATGCGCTGGCAAGCACCATGTTTCACAATAATCTTGTCGCCATCGGCATACACTCCCTGGGTAATTGGCCGCTTGCTAAATAGGACCACGCGCGAAGAAGCGCGTACCCCCATCCGCTTCACCGTAGGGTCATCGTTATTTAACACAAGAAAATCGTTCCCCTTCTGATTTTTAAAAATATTTTCCTTGGCCCGAATATAGTTGGTGAGTGTTTTGTGGCGGTCCAGATGATTGGGACTGATATTCAAAACCACCGCGATCTTCGGCCTAAAGCTCGGGCTGTCCTCTAGCTGGAAGGAACTCAGCTCAAGCGTCACGATTGTCTTCTGGCCAATTTCGCCGATCGCGCCGAGAAATGAATAACCCACATTCCCACAGAGAACACTTTTTTTGCCGGCGGCGCTTAAAATGCGGTGGATCAGATTGCAGGTCGTGGTCTTCCCGTTAGATCCGGTAACTGCCACCGTAAGACCCTTGCAAAAATGGGAGGCCAGTTCCACCTCGCTAATCACGGGAATCTTTCTCCGTCGGGCAAGCGCCAGAGGAAAACTCTTTTTGGACACACCCGGACTCGTCACGATCAACTGGCTTTCCGTGATAAAGGGCGCGGTGTGTTGGCCCGTTTCCACGACGACACCCAGATTCCTTAGGAAACCGGCGTTCTCAAGCACCTCTTTTTTTTCGGAGCCGTCAGTGGCTCGCACAACCGCATTCCGCTCCGCCAAAAACTTGGCCGCCGCGAAGCCGCTTCGTCCAAGCCCGACCACCGTTATTTTCTTATTTTTTAGGATCATGCTTATTGAAGCTTCAGCGCCGAAAGTCCGCAAAGCGCCAGGACAAATGAAACGATCCAGAATCGAATGACCACCTTTGATTCGCTTAAACCTTTTAGCTGAAAATGGTGATGGATAGGGGCCATCAGAAATATCCTCTTCTTCCTCAACTTATAACTTCCCACCTGGAGTATCACAGAAAGTGCCTCCAACACAAACACACCCCCCACCAGGGCCAGCAGGAGTTCCTTTTTGGTAAAAATAGCGACCACCCCCAAAGCGCCCCCAAGACCAAGCGAGCCGGTGTCCCCCATGAAGACGCTTGCCGGATGCGAATTAAACCACAAGAACCCCACGCCCGCCCCAAGGAGTGCCGCGCAAAAAACGGTAAGCTCCCCCGCTCCCATGATAAACGGGATTTGAAGGTATTCGCTAAATCGTGCGTGCCCGGTGATGTAACTAAAAATCCCATAGGTCAACGCGATTATGATCGTACACCCGATCGCCAAACCGTCCAATCCGTCGGTCAGATTCACGGCGTTGGAGCTGCCGACAATCACCGCCGCAACAAAAAGAATGTAAAGGGGGCCGATTCCAATAAGCGCGTTCTTAAAAAACGGAATGCTTATCTCTTGCCACGAGGAAGAATCCAGATACAAAAACAAGCCGATACCGATTCCCACAGCCATCTGCCCGAAAAATTTATTCGCGACTGTTAATCCCTTGGAATCCTTCTTCACCAGCTTTAAATAGTCGTCAATGAACCCCACCATGCCCAGCCACACCACCGTGAAAAGACACAGGAGGATGTAGCGGTTAGACAGATCAGCCCAGAGAAGCGTTGAGATGACCAGGGCGCCTATAATCAAAATCCCGCCCATTGTCGGAACTTTCTCCTTACCCTCATGAGCGGCATAAAGTTTGGAGAAACCTTCCCGCTCGATCGTCTGCTTCAAATCAAGGCGATGGAGAAACCGGATGACGGCGGGACCGATTAGCAGGCTCACGACAAAAGCCGTAATGCTGGCAAGTGCCGCTCGGAAGGTGATGTATTTAAAAACGTTAAAACCGAAGAAAAAATCCCTTAACGGGTAGAGGAAGTGATAAAGCATTCAAAAACCTTTTCCATTTGCATGCCGCGCGAGCCCTTGACCAGGATTCGGTCCCCTGGCACGGCCATTTCACGACAAAGTTTTCCCGCTTCCGCGCTATTTTTAGTGTGCGTGATTCTTTTAGGATCAAAACCATTTTTTAACGCCTCATCGACCAAAAGCTTCGAGTAAGGGCCCGCCGCGATGACAAAATCGAACAAAAGATGCGAAATAAAAGCGCCCAACTCACGATGAAAGTCCTCAGCCTTTTCCCCGAGCTCCAGCATATCGCCGCACACCACCCCTTTTCGCTCACGGATCTTAAAATCTTTCAACGTCTCGAGGGAAGCCTTAAAAGAAGCGGGGTTTGAATTGTAGGAGTCATCCAAAAAATGAATCCCCTCAATTTCTTTGTGCTGCAGCCTGCCGGGAATGGTTTTAAAACTGCTAATGGCTTTTTGAATCAGAGAGGACTCCACGCCCAGTGTCTTCGCCACTAAAATAGCCAGCAAACAATTTAGAATGTTGTGCCTGCCGAGGAGCGGCGTTTCATAAAGATCTTTGCCGTTGAGATAAAACGACGAGCCCTCTTCATGACACCAAATCTGCTCGGCGTTCGCGTCATTGCCTTCTTTAGAAAATCCTCCCCGCAGAATTTTATGCACGCCGCTGGTGACTTCTTGAAGCAGGGGATCGTGGCCATTGAGGACGAGCACCCCTCCCCGCTCGATATGGTTTAAGAGGCTCAGCTTCTCCGCTCGTACCCCCTCCAGCGACCGCAATCCTTCCAGATGCGCCTGCCCAATTTGAGTCACGACCCCAATATGAGGGCCAATAATGGATGAGAGCCTTTCAATTTCTCCCGGTTGGTTGGTGCCCATTTCAAGCACCAGCACCTCATGCGACTCCTCAAGATTAAAGATTGCCTTTGGAACACCGACAAGATTATTTTCCGTCCCCCGGTTCCTCAACACTTTGAACCGCTGTGACAACACATGGGCCACAAGTTCCTTGACGGTTGTTTTGCCGGAACTGCCGGTGATGGCGATGGCAGGTATTTTAAATTTCTGCCGATAAAACTTCGCCAAATCCCCGTAGGCCTTTAAGCTATCCGTCACACAGATAAAATTGGCGCTTTTTTTGTGCTCAGGAAGAACGCATTTGGGATCCTCCACCACAAAGTGCTTGGCCCCCTTCTCAATGGCTGCCTTTATAAATTGATGACCGTCATACCGGGGGCCTTTAAGCGCGAAAAATAGATCCCCTTTCTCGATCGTCCGGGTGTCGGTTGAAATTTTATTAATCGGAATGGCTTCATTCAAGACCCCGATCGGCTTGCCGCCCGTGGCGCTTTGGACGTCCTGGATTTTAACGTCCATTGAGAACCCTTTGAGCTTCTTCTCTATCGCTAAAGGGCAGCGCCTTGTCCCCGATCACCTGAGTGGTTTCATGCCCTTTACCCGCCAGAAGAACGAGGTCGCCTTTTCGCGCGGAAAGCAGCGCCTGTCGGATCGCCTTCCTTCTGTCCAACACAACGGAGACGTCTTTGAAACCCGGTGCCAGCCCAGCGCGAATTTCCTCCGCGATCGTTTTAGGATTTTCGGAACGGGGATTATCCGAGGTAATGTAAACAAAATCACAATGCTCACTTGCTATTTTACCCATCTGAGGCCTTTTTGTTTTATCCCGGTCCCCGCCGCAGCCAAATACCACGATAAGCTTACGCTCCTTGTACGGCTTGAGACTCAACAGCACATTCTCCAAACCATCCGGCGTGTGCGCAAAATCAATAAACACTGAAAAATCCTGGCCGCAATCGACGGCTTCAAGCCTGCCGGGCACACCCCCAAAACTACTTAAGTGCGCGGCGGCCTTTTTTAGGTCGTATCCCAAAGCACGCATCACCGCGAGGGCACCCAGCGCGTTGTAGACATTATGAGTCCCTATGAGAGGAAGCTCGACCTTTATTTTTTCTTGTTGAACCACTAAATTAAAATGAGTCCTACCCGCCTTCCACTCAATGTTCTGCGCTCTCAAATCCGCCTCACGGCGAATGCCGTAGGTCATGACACGAGAGGAAACCTTCGCTTTAAGCCTTTCGGTCCAGACATCATCCTGGTTCAACACTGAAAACTTCTGACTCGAAAGTCCCGTAAAAAGACGCGATTTACATTCAAAGTAGGCTTCGAGTGTTTGATGATAATCCAAATGGTCCTGGGTTAAATTCGTGAAAAGCGCGGCTTCAAAATCAATGCCCCCCACCCGGCTCTGGTCGAGCGCGTGCGAGGAGACCTCCATCACGGCGTACTGACAGCGGGCATCCACCATCTCCGAAAGAATCTGCTGTACCTTCAAGGGGCCGGGTGTCGTTTCAACAGCCGGAAAAACCTTTCCCGCATAGTGGGTGTTGACCGTCCCGATGACTCCCACTTGTTTTTTTTCGCTCAGCAGGAGATGCTCTAGCAGAAAGCTCGACGTCGTCTTGCCGTTCGTTCCCGTGATTCCGATGGCCTTGAGACTCTTGGCGGGGTTCCCGTAAAACGCGGTCGCTAGCATCGCCATCGCCATTCGGCACTCAGGCACCAGAATAAAAGGGATTTCAATCGCTAGATTTTCTTCCCGGTCGCTCACCACCGCAGCGGCTCCGCGTTCAATCGCTTCCTGGATAAACTCGCCCCCGTCTTTTTTGACACCGCGTATCGCGACAAATAGAAAGCCCTTCTCGACCTTTCTTGAATCACACTCAAGTCCCTTGATGGAAATGGAGGGAATCACTCGGTCCTTGGGATAATCAGGGTACGCTTGGCTTAATAACTGCTTTAGGGGAATCATTGACGAGCTACCCCTGGGCGGGACGCGACCATTGCGGGCTTCGCAAGCGCGCTTGCCTTGGCGGGCGCTTTTTTAGCCTTCTTCTTGAGACTCTTGACGGCCGACTTCACCACCTCCGGAGGAATGGTATTTTGGGATATCTGCCAATAAGCGAGAATTCCGCTGGCCACCTTTGAAAAAGCGGGCGCGGCGACCTCCCCTCCAAAAATAACAGGGTGAGGCTCATCGATGCTCACAACGATCACGACCTTGGGCTCATCGTAAGGCACAAATCCAATAAAGGAAGCAATAAAGTGGTCGTGGGAGTACGTTCCGTCCGGTAAAATTTTTTGCGCGGTCCCTGTTTTGCCGGCCGCTTTGAAACCGGGCACCGCGGCTTTCTTTCCGGTGCCACGAGATACGACGCCTTCCAGCACCGAACGCACCTGCAATGACGTTTCCTTGCTAATAGCCTGCCTCACGACCTCGGGCTCGAAACTCTGAATCACCCTGCCCTCCTGGTCATCAATGTGAGTAATAATTCTGGGCTTCATGAGCATGCCGTTATTGGCGATGGCCCCGATGGCAGCCGCCAGCTGAATAGGCGTGACGGCAATCCCTTGGCCGATCGGAATATTGATAATAGAACTGCGGGACCAGTTTTTCGGGTGAGGGGCGATTCCGTTGATTTCACCAGCCAGCGCGATTCCCGTTCTCTGGCCAAAGCCAAACGCCCGTATCGTCTTGTAGAGCTTGTCAGCTCCCAGCCTCATCGCGCCCTTCACCGTGCCGATGTTGCTGGATTTTTCAATGACCTCCCTGAATGACAAAATACCGCTCCCATGGTGGTCGTGCAGCACTTTCCCCGCGACCGCCCATGAGCCCCGTTCGCAATTAAATTTTTCATCAAGCCCAAAAACTTTTTCCTCCAGAATCGCCGACAAGGTGAATGCCTTGAACACGGACCCCGGTTCAAACAAATCCGTGATCGCGCGATTACGCCTAATCTCGGGCCTGGAATTTCTGGAGTTATTCAAATCGTACAAGGGAGAGACCGCCATCGCCAAAATATCCCCGGTCTTGGGGTCCATGACGATGATGGAGCCTCCCAAAGCGTTGTACTTCTTGCAAGTAGCCGAAAGTTCTTTCTCCGTCAGCGATTGGATGACCTCATCGATGGCAAGGTGAACATTGTAACCGTCCACTGGCGCCACCATCTCCAATTCCTTTGAAATGAGCTCGCGCTGTTTGGCATCCTTTTGAGCAAGCCTCCAGCCGGGAACGCCTTTAAGAAAACTGTTGTAATGAAGCTCTATCCCTTCGAGCCCGTTATTGTCGATATCCGTAAATCCGACCAGGTGACAGGCCGTCTGGCCTTTCGGATAAACTCTCAGTGATTCCTTCACAAAACCCAGGCCGCTGATCTTGAGCCGTTTGATGGCCTCCGCGCTGGCCATAGACATTTTCCGGGCGATCCAGACGAATAACTTATCCCGATTAAGGCGCTCAATAATTTGTGAACGCTCGGATTTTAAAATGGAATGGAGCTTGTCAGCAACTCCACTTTTATTTTTTATCTCACGGGAAACCGCGTACAGGGAATCAAGCCTCACGTCGAGCGCCAGCTCACGGCCCGCGCGGTCTAAAACGCGCCCACGGGCAGGCTGCATCTCGATAATGGCGCGGGATTGATTCTGAGCGATGGAAAGGTACTTGGAGGATTTGAAGATTTGAATAAACCCCAAGCGCGCGAGGAGACAAACAAGCGCAAGGAGAAAAAAACAAAAGACAAAAAATAAACGATTTTTGGAAAGCTTGGTCTCGGCCAATCAGGTCACCACTGGGCCAAATTTTACGTGCAAAGTTGTCACAATTAATCAAAAAACTGCGGAATCGTTCTTAAAGGACTAGCTTAACGGCTGGAGGGCTCTTTGGCCTCTGCCTGAGCCGTTCCTACAAGGAATTTAGCAAAAAAAGGCGACCGATTAATGGGAGACTGCGCAAGTGCAGGTTTTTTAGCGTTCATGCCATCGGCAACCATGAGGGTTTGCCATTGCTTCGGCGATTCCAGCAAAATCTGCTGAGCTAAAAGCCTTCTCTCCAAATTATGGGGCGCCTTTAAACTAGCGATATTGTACTTTAAGGCACGGGTACGGTCAAGCGTCTGGACCCTGGCTTCCTGCTGTTGACGAATGGTGTAGCCGATCTTGACGGCTTCGACCTCTTCATAAACATAAAAGAGGCTTGCCAGCGTCGTGCAGACAATAAATGAAAGGAAACGAAACACGGCGGTCTCCCCCTAGCCTTTTTGAAACGCGCGTAATTTCGCGCTGCGAGACCGGGGATTGTCTTCCACTTCCTCCGGACTCGGCGTAATCGGTTTCTTGGTCAACACACTTCCCATTTTATTCATTTGAAATTCCTTAAACGCCGTCTTGACCAACCGGTCTTCCAGCGAATGGAAGGATATGATCACGACTCTTCCCTGTGGTTCCAGACACTCCAAGACACCCAATAAAAATTCACGCAGGACCTCGATCTCTTTATTGACCGCCAAACGAAGACTTTGGAAGCTTCTTGTGGCCGGGTGAATCCGCCCGTGGCGGTAGGTTCGGGGCACTGCGTGAAATATGATATTCTCTAGCTCTGAAGTGGTTCGAATTCTTTTTTGTGAGCGCGCCTCTAAAATTCTTCCGGCAATGCGTCTGGCAAACCGCTCTTCTCCCAATTCGCTTAAAATTGTTGTTAACGCTTCTTTGGAGTAGGTATTGACGATCTCCTCCGCCGTGAGCGACGCCTTCGGGTCCATTCTCATGTCCAAAGGCCCCTCCTGCCTGAAACTAAATCCCCTCTCGGGAGTGTCCAGTTGCATTGAGGAAACACCCAGATCTAAAAGAATCCCTTGAACGGGGCCTCGCTTGAGGCTTTCAAGGTGCTTGGCAATATTCGTAAAATTATCATTCACAACCATGGCGCGGTCTCCAAATCCTTCCAAAACTTTTCTCGCTTCCGCCAACGCTTCCGGGTCCTGGTCAAAGCCTATCAGCTTTCCTTCGGGGCCTATCCGCTCCAGAACCGCCAGCGCGTGGCCCCCCAAACCAAGGGTCCCATCCACAATCGTCATTCCGGGCGCGGGCGCTAGCCACTCCAGAACTTCCTTTAAAAGAACACTTTTATGCAAAGCTACCGGCTTTTGGCGCTCGCCTTCGTGATAAAAATCAACTCACGGATTTTCTTAACCGTCAGAATCCGCTCAAAAAAAAGCTTGGAGCCCCCGTCCAGCGTCGATAAGGGTGGCAAGGAGCGGCGCCGTTTAAAATTCTCAACGGAGTCTCCGCCGTAATAACTGACTGAATCCTCGCCTGTTTTAGAGAAAAACCTCAAGTGCCCTTCCGGTATTCCCAGGCTCTCCATTCCCTCTCTAATAATTTTTCTCATTTGGCTCTCCTCCGCTACGGAAGCGCCGGCGGATTTTGATTATTGCTAAAGATGTTTTCAGCTATCTTTTCGAATGAGTCCTTGGTGTTCTTATAAAACTCCTGCCAGTTCTCTTTGCTCCAGATTTCCATCCGGTTGGAAACACCGACGATAATGACATCGCGCTTGATCTTCGCGAAATCCTTTAAGTATTCCGGAACTAAGATCCTCCCTTGCCGATCACAGTTAACCTCGCAGGCTCCTGAAAAGTAGAGCCGGTTGAACTGCCTTGCTTCACTGCTGGTAAACGAGAGAGACTTGAAACGGGATTCCTGTTTTTTCCATTCATCTTCTGTGAATACAAACAGACACGTATCAAGACCTCGAGTGACGAAAAATCGCTCCACATAATGTTCTTTGAATACCTCTCTGAATTTGGAGGGAATGATGAGTCGCCCCTTGCGATCGATGCTGTGTTCGTGCTCACCGTAGAACATTGTTCAGCTCCCCCACTTTCCCCCACTTTTTGGGTTATTATGGGGTAACTATACACCAGGGGCTCCACACTGTCAATAGTATTGAGTAAACTATTTTTTTGC
>CAZDBQ010000006.1:0-8820 GCA_964503765.1 uncultured Planctomycetia bacterium
GCCGGTGAGTGTGGGATTCTCATTGAGCTTTTTAATTTCGCGGCAAAGATCCGTTTCTGAAATAGTTTCTGGGAAAACAAGCGCCTCGTATCGCACACCGATTTTTTGCGTGAGCTTTTCAATAGCGCGGGAATACAAAACAGCATCGTTCGATTCACCGACACGTACGGCGCCAAGTGTGAGCGCTGCCCCGCCCTTCTTAAGCTGTTCAATCTCCTTAGCGTAAAGCTCCGCGTATTTTGCGGCGATCTCTTTTCCGTTTAACAGAGTGGCGGACTGGGTCAAGAAGACGTTTCTCCCTTTAGCTGGCTTTTCAATTTCGCTGATTTTTCAGTCAGCATTTTAAGCCTTCCTTCAATGCGGCGCGCCCGCTCACGGTCGTTTAAGTCATTTAAATTAATTTGGACGTTGAGGCGAGCGGAACCAAATGAAGCGTTGAGAAGAATCCCGGCCTCGACTAAATCACTGTAAAGCCACTTGGAGGTCCGATTCGTTTCTGAGAGCCCCACTTCCATGGATTTGACGGCTAGCTCACAAATTTCCATTGGCGCTGAATAGCCTTTTTTCAGGGCCGCTTGGTAAGAAGGGTGCTGTTTGCCCTTTTTGTAAGAAGCGGAAATTGCCTTAAAAGCAGCGGTATCAAGGGAGATAAGTTTCAGAAAGCGCAGACGTGTTTTTTTAAATTCAGCAATTCGGCGGCGCGCTTGGGAGTGATCTGCTTTAGGTTCTTTTTTTCGGAATCGCGCGTCGTTTATCCGCGACACCATTTCAAGGAGAGCGGTCCCTGTCGCGGCCGTAAGTGCCGCTGCCGCGCCGCCGCCTGGAGAGGGCGCCGCTGAACCGAGCTCGTCCAGAAACGCCTTAAGCGTTTTCTTCAATCCTATTTCCCCATCCCGATTCGCTGGGCCTGCTGGAAGACCTTGCCTTCCGTCTTGATGGAAGGCGCGATGATAAGCTCGGTGAGCTGAAGTTCTTTTACACTGCTGGCGCCGACGTTGCCCATGCAGGTTTGAAGAGCGCCCATAAGATTTTGCGTGCCGTCGTCTAAAATCGCTGGGCCATAAAGGATTTGTTCGAGTGTGCCAGTTGTGCCGACTTTGATCCGGGTGCCGCGCGGCAAATTAGCGTGCGGGGTGGCCATGCCCCAGTGGAAACCGCCTCCGGGGGCTTCCTTGGCGCGCGCGAACGCGGATCCGACCATCACGGCGTCTGAGCCGCAAGCGAATGCCTTACAAATATCGCCGCCCGTGGACATACCGCCGTCGGCGATAATGGGGATGTATTTCTTGTTCTTTTTAAAGTAGAAATCGCGAGCTGCCGCCGCGTCGCAAATGGCCGTGACCTGAGGAACGCCGAGGCCCAAAACGCCGCGTGTGGTGCAGGCCGCACCGGGCCCTATGCCGATTAAAAGAGCGGCGGCGCCGGTTTCCATGAGCTCAAGCGTCGTCTGGTAGGTCACGCAGTTTCCAATAATGATGGGGATCTTCATTGTTTTGCAGAATTTAAAAAAATCGAGTGTCTTGTATTCCGTTGAGATGTGCCGAGCGGTCGATACGGTGGATTGGACAATAAAAATATCGCAGCCGGAATCCTGAGCGATCTTGCCGAAACGCTCCGCTCGCTGGGGGATGCTGGAGACGCAGGCGACCCCGCCCTTTTTCTTGATTTCCTTTATCCGTTTGGAGATAAGCTTTTCTTGAATGGGCTGACGGTAAATAGTCTGGGTGAGGTTTGTGGCTTCTTCGGGAGTAGCGGCCGCAATTCTTCTTAAGACTTCCTCAGGTTTCTCATAACGCGTCTGAACGCCTTCGAGGTTTAGCGCCGCGATCCCACCAAACTTTGACATTTTAACGGCGAAATTTACATCGACAACGCCGTCCATGGCTGAGGCGATAATAGGCACGCGGAATTTTCTTTTCCCGATTTCCCAGGAGGGGTCCACCTCGTTAGGGTTGATGGTCACGTTACCCGGAACGAGCGCGATTTCATCAAAACCGTAACAACGACGGGCCTTACGCCCTCTACCTAGCCACATGCCCATAAAATGAACTCCCCCCCCTCAGAACTTTCTTTTTACTTCAGGAATTTCCGCATCCTCAAGAACCGCACCCGTTGTGTCAGTGGTCGCGCCTACGGCACCACTCACAACTTCGTGCACCGGCATCACGGGGCTTGAGACCGTCTTGGCCGCCTCGCCCGTTGATACCAAGGCGCCCTGCAGAGCTTTGCCTAATTCGGATCTTTCTTCCCGGATTGGCGCCTGACCTGTTTTGGTAAGTTTTTCTATCCGGGTCTCGCCTTTTTCATCGACAATGACAAAATCAACCAAATCTCTTTTGTTAATAGCTTTAAGAAGTTCGGGAGAGGTCACAAAAAACTCGGTTTCCGCGTCGCCCGACAGGCCCTTGATGGCGCCATGTTTAATGGTCACCCGTCCATAAAGAGGGTCAGAACTCACGACCTCCCCACTGGCTTCAAAACGTGTATTTTTTTGTTCAGCGGCGAATGCCGAGGCGATGAAAACAACTAAGAAGAATAAAGCCAAAACTAACATTTTTTTCATGAGGTCCCCCTAAAATGAGTCCCTAATTCTATCAAATAGCCCTCTTTGTGACAACAAAAAACCCGGACTCTTTGACACTCAAGAGCCCGGGTTTCAAGTTTTTTACAGCTTTCGAACTTAGCGCTTACTCCCTATCAATACATTCCTCCGCCGCCCATTCCGCCCATTCCTCCTGGCGGCATGGCTGGCATACCCTGTTTATTTTCCTCAGGCAATTCCGTAATCAGCGTCTCCGTGGTTAGAAGGAGTGACGCGATGGAAGCCGCGTTCTGAAGGGCCGTACGAGTCACCTTGGTAGGATCAATAACGCCCGCCTCCACCAAATCCTCGTACTTGTCTTTCTCGGCATTGTAGCCCATGTTGCCCTTCTCCGACTTGACTCTCTCCACGACGACTGAACCTTCGGCGCCCGCGTTGAACGCGATATGCCGTAGAGGCTCCTCAATGGCTCGTTTCACGATCGCAACTCCGACTGCCTCATCTCCCTTAAGCGTCATCTCATCAAGCACCTTAATACATCTTAGAAGAGCGACTCCGCCTCCGGGAACAATCCCTTCCTCGACAGCCGCACGGGTGGCGTGGAGCGCGTCTTCGACGCGCGCTTTCTTTTCTTTCATTTCGCTTTCAGTCGCCGCGCCTACGTTGATGACGGCAACCCCGCCCGCCAACTTCGCCAGCCGCTCCTGGAGCTTTTCTTTGTCGTAATCAGAATCCGAATCCTCAATTTGCTTCTTAAGCGTTGAGATGCGTCCATTGATATCGGCCGTTTTTCCGGCGCCCTCAATGATCGTGGTATTTTCCTTGTCGATCGTGACGCGCTTGGCGCGTCCCAAATCTTCGACGCGGACATTCTCAAGCTTGATCCCTAAGTCTTCCGTGATCGCCTTACCGGCCGTAATGACCGCGATATCGCCCAACATTTCTTTGCGGCGGTCGCCATAACCCGGAGCTTTGACCGCGCATACCTGAAGTGTTCCGCGAAGCTTGTTGACCACGAGGGTGGCCAGCGCTTCTCCGTCGGTTTCCTCAGAAATGATAAGAAGCGGTTTGCCGCCTTTGGCTACCTTCTCCAGAATGGGGAGAAGATCCTTCATCGATGAAATCTTCTTTTCATGGATCAGGATATAAACATCCTCCAGAACTACTTCCATGTGATCGGCGTCGGTCACAAAGTAAGGGGACAAATAACCCTGGTCAAACTGCATTCCCTCAACGACCTCAAGGGTTGTCGCCGTGGCCTTCGCCTCTTCAACCGTGATGACCCCGTCTTTGCCAACCTTTTCCATGGCTTCGGCAATCAAATCACCGATCGCGCTGTCCGTGTTAGCCGCAATCGTGGCAACCTGAGCTATCTCCTTCTTGCCTTTGATAGGCTTGGAGATCTTCTTAAGCTGCAAGATGATCTCTTCGACGGCCTTTTCAATCCCGCGCTTCAAAGCCATGGGATTGGCGCCGGCCGTAACGTTTTTTAGACCTTCGCGGAAAATAGCCTCGGCGAGTAAAGTGGCGGTGGTGGTACCATCACCGGCATTGTCGCTGGTCTTGGAAGCCACCTCTTTAACCATCTCAGCTCCCATATTCTCGTAGGGGTCCTTCAACTCGATTTCCTTCGCGACGGTTACCCCGTCCTTGGTAATCGTGGGTGATCCAAACTTCTTATCGATGCAGACATTCCGGCCCTTGGGGCCCAGAGTGACTTTGACGGCCCTGGCGAGCTGCTCAACGCCTCTTAATACAGAGCGGCGAGCCTCGTCGCTGAATTGCAATTGCTTAGCCATGATCCTATCTCCTCTCGTTAAATTTTGAAATTACCGGATAATTCCTAGAATATCGTCTTCTTTAACAATCAGGTAATCGTTGGCGCCGACCTTAACTTCAGTTCCCGAATAGCGGCCAAATAGCACCTGATCATTCACCTTCACCTCTAAAGGAGTAAGCTTCCCATCTTCATTGACGCGGCCTTTGCCGACAGCGATGACCTTGCCTTTTTGCTGTTTTTCCTTGGCCGTATCAGGAATAACAATCCCGCCTGAAGTCTTTTCTTCGGCTTCGAGGGGCTCAATCAGCACACGATCCGCCAAAGGTTGAATTTTCTGCTTTTCCATTCTAGTTCTCCTCCTGTTTAATTAAAAAACTGACGTGACCCTGGGATTCGGATGAATTTTGCCGGGCACCTTTGTTAGCACTCATTTAATAAGAGTGCTAATATACAACAGCGGCTACTTTATTGTCAAGGCGTTTTTTGCGGCAGTCTGGTAGGTGATCCAAATGCCCTTTAGAGTGAGATTTGGCTCTATTTTAGCTATTTTTTGACAGTATCTAGACATGAATTCCGCGTAACCACCTGTCGCAACGACAAGCGGTTTAACACGTTGGGAGAGGCCAATTTGTTCAATAATCTCATCGCAGAGCCCTCCAATGCCAAAGGTACAGCCCGATCGGATACTTTCAACGGTGTCTCTCCCCACGACGTTTTTGGGGTGCGCCAGGCGAATCCTTGGCAAAAGAGCCGTTTTCTGAAAAAGAGCCTCCAGGCTTATCTCGATTCCCGGTGCTATAACGCCCCCCAGGTACTCCCCTTTTTTTGAAACGACGTCAAACGTAATGGCCGTACCAAAGTCAACCACGATAGCGGCACGCCGGTATTCATGAAAAACTGCCAGGGCATTCATCAGGCGGTCTATCCCCACCTGACGTGGGTCTTTGTATTTGTTGTGGATGGGAACCGATAAATCTTTGCCGATTAAAAATGTCTTCAACCCGAGCTTCAGGGGTATAAGCTTCCGCAGGGTGTTGCCGGCACTCGGCACCACGCTGGCGATCACCACGCTCTCAATTCTTTTTAGGGGAAAATTCTTTTTTAGCATGCCGACGGCGCGGGTCCGAACATCCGCGGTGCTCAAGCGGCAAGCTTTTTTTAGCCGGCCTCCGGATAAATGCCCAAAGAGAACGCTAGTATTGCCAATATCGACAGCGATTATTTCAGCGGACTTTTTCATGAGAAGTACTGTAAATCCCCCGCCACCACTTTTTCCTGAATCCCATTGTCTTTCCTTATCCAAAGCGCTCCGTCCTGATCGATCCCGGTAGCCTGCCCTTGGATTTTTCGCCCCAAAACGGTGGCAATAACACGTTTGCCGGACGTCACTGAGAAATCCTCCCATTCTTTAGCCAGCCCCTCAAACTCCCCCTTTTTTAAGCGCAGGTAGTCCCTCTCAAGATTTTTCAGCAAGTCGCGCGCTAAATCAAGTCGCGAAACATCGCTCCCATGAATTTCCCTTAAGGAAGTGGACGCGGGAGGAAGCTCTTTGGGTACGGCATTCACGTTGATGCCAATCCCCAGGACGATAAAATTGACTCTGTCCTGCTCCGCGCTCATCTCAGTGAGAATTCCGCCCACCTTTTTTCCTTGGTGCCAAATGTCGTTGGGCCATTTAATCCCCAGGGTTTTTCCAATGGCCTTCTCAATTGTCTTAATGACAGACACCGCGGCTACAAGGGTAATTTTGGACGCCTCGGTCGGCGAAAGGACAGGCCGGAGAAGAACCGAAAGGATTATGTTTTTACCCTTGGGGGATACCCAGGAGCGGCCCAGCCTCCCTCGCCCCTTCTTTTGATATTCTGAAAAAATACAGGCGCCCTCAGGAAGCCCCTGCTTTCCCAAGAGGAAGGCCGCGTCATTCGTGGAGTCAAGCGATTCGTAAGAAAATATTTTTTTGCCTATAAATTTTGTGTCCAGCTTATGCGCCAGCTCATCCGCGAACATTTTATCCGGTACGGACACGAGCCGGTAGCCCAAATGCGGCTGAGCCTCAATCGTGTAGCCCAATTGCCTCAGATTCTGCATCTCCTTCCATACGGCGGACCGGGAGACCTTTAGCTTTCGCGACATCTCCTCGCCCGAGAGAAACGCCTCGCTGTGATCGCGCAATAAATTTAAAATCAGGCTGTCTTTCACCGTGCCACCTTCTCGGGCTTTTCTTTTTCGAGTTTCCGCTGGATAATCTTTACTTGGTCTCTCAGCTTGATGGCCCTCTCAAACTGAAGGTTCTTGGCGGCTTCCTCCATCTCCCTTTCAAGATCATTTAAAACCTGGAACGTTTCCTCCACGTCATCCGGAAGGCCCGCCACTTCCTTCACCATTTCGCGCGCCTTCTTGATGGCTTCGATTCCCTCGCGTATCCCCTTCTTGATTGAGGTGGGCGTGATATGGTTCTTTTCATTATACTCCGTCTGCGTTTTACGGCGGCGGTTTGTTTCTGAAATTGTTTTTTTCATCGAGTTGGTCATGACGTCCGCGTACATGATCACCTGTCCGTTGACGTGTCGTGCCGCCCGGCCCGCGACCTGGATAAGAGAGGTCTGGCTTCTTAGAAAGCCTTCCTTGTCCGCGTCCAAGACCGCCACCAGCGAAACCTCCGGGAGGTCAAGGCCTTCTCTCAAAAGATTGATTCCTACCAGACAGTCAAATTTATTAAGCCTCAAATCCCTGAGGATCTCCACGCGCTCGATGGCGTCGATTTCCGAATGGATATATTTGACTCTTATCCCCGCGCCCTGCAAGTACTTGGCGAGCTCTTCAGACATTCTTTTTGTAAGTGTTGTGACGAGCACCCGCTCCTTTTTCTCGGCCCGCTTCTTGATTTCCTCGATCAGGTCATCCACCTGGCCTTTGCTGGGCCGCACATCCACCGGCGGATCCAGAAGGCCGGTAGGCCGGATAATCTGCTCCACCACACGGCCAGACTTCTTTATTTCATATTCGGCGGGTGTGGCGGACACGTAAAGGGTATCGCCGGTCAACGCCTCAAATTCCTCAAACTTAAGCGGGCGGTTATCGAGCGCCGACGGAAGGCGAAAACCGTAATCCACCAGCGTTTCTTTTCGAGCTCTATCCCCGAAATACATACCGCCAATTTGCGGAATGGAGATATGGGATTCATCAATCACCGTCAGGAAATCCTTCGGAAAGTAGTCGATGAGGCAAAACGGCCGCGAGCCCGCCAACCGGTCGCTGATGATCCTTGAATAATTTTCTATCCCGGAGCAAAATCCGAGCTCACGCATCATTTCCATGTCATAGAGCGTTCGCTGTTCAAGCCTCTGGGCTTCCACCAATTTATTCTGTGAACGCAGTTCACTAAGGCGCGCTTCGAGTTCTTTTTCTATGCCGACAATCGCCTTCTCAAGGCGAGGCTCGGTGGTCACGAAGTGCTTCGCCGGATAGATCGCGATGGCCTCGAGCGAGTGAAGTGCCTCGCCCGTCAGGGGGTTGATGCGCGTTATTTTTTTAATTTCATCCCATTCGTACTCCACCCGGATCGCCGTTTCCTCGTAGGCCAAAAAAACTTCCACGACGTCTCCCCGGACGCGAAACGTACCCCGCTTAAAGTCGACGTCATTCCTCTGGTAATGGATGTCGACTAATTTTTTTAAATATTCTTCGCGCGGAAGCGCTTGGTTAATTTTGAGGAAAACCAGGAGTTCTCGGTACTCTGCCGGAGAGCCCAGTCCGTAAATGGCGGACACCGAAGCCACGACGATGCAGTCGCGTCGGGAAAGAAGCGAGCTTGTGGCACGTAGCCGTAAGCGGTCAATATCCTCATTGATGGAAGAATCTTTTTCAATGTAGGTGTCAGTGCGCGGGATATAGGCTTCCGGCTGATAGTAATCGTAGTAGCTGACGAAGTATTCCACCGCGTTTTCCGGGAATATTTCCTTAAACTCGCTGTAAAGCTGGGCGGCAAGTGTTTTATTGTGCGAGATAACAAGGGTGGGCCGGTGGAGGTTCGCGATGACATGAGCGATCGTGAAGGTCTTGCCGCTGCCCGTTACGCCGAGCAGCGTTTGGTATTTTTCTCCCTCCCCGATTCCGCGTGTAAGTTTTTCAATCGCCTGCGGCTGGTCGCCTTTCGGGGTAAAGGGGCTCTCAATTTTAAATTTCATGCCACAATATCCAGAGAAACGTCTAAAGAAGGAGCTCCGTGCGTGATGCTGCCCACAGAAATTCTTTCGACGCCCGTCTGGGCATAGTCCCGCACATTGTCAAGATTCACACGGCCGGAGACTTCAAGCTCAATTTTGCTTCCCGTCTTTTTTCTTAAGGCGACGGCCTCCCTCACGGTCTCCACCGTCATGTTGTCCAGCAGGATGAAGTCGGCCTTGCTCTTCAAGGCCTCGTCAAGCTCCTTCAGGTTTTTGACTTCAACCCCAATGATGGTTTTTTTTAAAACCTCACGCTTGGCCTGGTCAATAAT
>CAZDBQ010000007.1:0-8982 GCA_964503765.1 uncultured Planctomycetia bacterium
ACCTCAAGCTCCGCTTTAAACGCGCGCTTATTGAGGCTCTCAATATCCTCAATCACATGAGAAAAGGTAATCCCATCCGTTTTTATTTTGTCGTGAGCGATCGCGTAGAACATGAACGCGTCATCTGGATCGGGGCTATGGCCCACACGTATCTTAGCTTTAATGAGCGGCATGGCTTAGACCTTGAAGTAATCCCGGACCGATGGCTGGAAGAAAAAAATCAGGATGATCACGTTTAGAATCGTGCCAAAGGGAATTCCTAAAAGGCCAATCACACTCATCGCGATTTGAAAATACCAGGCAAGCTTTTTACCCTTCAGCAATCCCAAGCCAAGGATCAAGAAGAAAGCCAAGAAAGTGAGGCTGATGACGAGAAAAGAACCAAAAACGAAATTGAGGCCGAGGGTAAGGTTCTGCGGCTGAGTGAATTGCGTTATCTGGCGCGTCACAAAATCATAAATACCCATGACGTTGCCGAAAGCCAGCGCCACCAGGGATAGAAATGAAAATAGTAGGAAGAGTCCTGATGAAAGAAAATTAAGAACCGCGACAAAAATCACAATCCCCGGCGTTTTCGATGATTCCTGTGTAGCCTCTGTCATTTTATAGCTCCTTTAAGATACTCCCTGTTTAACTTTGCGATAAACGCGACGCTGATCTCCTTCGGACACACCGCCTCGCACTCATATTGATTTGTACAATTGCCAAAACCTTCAGCGTCCATCCTGGCCACCATGCTTTCGACACGCCTCTGGCGCTCAGGCTGTCCCTGGGGAAGAATGGCAAGCTGTGAAACTTTGGCGGCGACAAAGAGCATCGCGGACGCGTTCTTACAGGCGGCCACACAAGCCCCACAGCCAATGCAGGCCGCGGCATCCATCGCTTTTTCGGCCTCGTCCTTGTCAATGAGAATCGCGTTGGCCTCAGGCGCACTGCCCGTATTCACGGAGACAAATCCACCCGCCTGAATAATCCTGTCAAAAGAACTCCGGTCCGTCACTAAATCCTTAATGATTGGGAAGGCCGCTGCCCTCCAGGGCTCCACGTGAATCGTATCGCCATCCTTGAATTTTCTCATGTGGAGCTGGCAGGCGGCGGTTCCACGTTCCGGACCGTGCGCGATGCCGTTGATCATGAGCGAACACGTGCCGCAGATTCCCTCGCGGCAGTCGCTGTCAAAAGAAACAGGTTCCGTCCCCTCCTTCGTGAGCCCCTCATTCACGACATCAAGCATCTCAAGAAAAGACATGTCAGGGCTTATATTTTTGGCCTCGTACTCGACCATCCGCCCTTTTTCATTGCCGCTTCTCTGGCGCCAGACCTTAAGCTTTAAATTCATTTTTATTTATAACTCCTCTCGGAGAGCTTGGCCGTTTCATAAACTAAGGGCTCCTTGTGAAGCATCGGCGGCTGGCCAACACCCTTAAACTCCCAGGCCGCCACGTAACAGAAATCTTTGTCATTCCGCTGAGCTTCCCCTTCCGGCGTCTGATACTCCTCGCGGAAATGGCCTCCGCAGGATTCGTTCCGGCCAAGAGCGTCCTGGCACATGAGCTCCGCAAACTCGAGGAAATCCGCGACCCTTCCCGCTCGTTCAAGCGACTGATTCATCTCTTCGCCGCCACCCAGCACATTTACATTTTTCCAAAACTCCTCACGCAAGGCCGGGATCCGCCCAAGCGCCTTCCTTAAACCGTTTTCGTTACGCCCCATTCCGCAATGCTCCCACATGAGATGTCCCAACTCACTGTGAAAAGAGTTGACCGTCCGCTTGCCCTTGATGGATAAAAATTTCTGGGTCAGACCCCTCGCCTCTTCTTCCGCTTTTTTAAACTCAGGATGGTCGACGGCAACCTTCTTCTTTGGATGAGACGCGAAATAATGACTTAGAGTATAAGGAAGGATGAAATAACCGTCCGCCAGGCCCTGCATCAGAGCGCTCGCTCCCAAACGGTTGGCGCCGTGGTCTGAAAAATTGGCCTCTCCGATCACGTGAAGCCCGGGCACATTGCTCATCAGATTATAATCTACCCAGAGCCCTCCCATCGTGTAATGGGCCGCCGGATAAATTCTCATCGGGGCTTTGTAGGGATTTTCACCGGTGATCTTCTCGTACATGTCGAAGAGATTGTCGTAACGTTCTCGAATGACACCCTCTCCCAGGCGCTTCAACGACTCAGCAAAATCCAGGTAAACCCCGCGTCCGTATTCACCTACGCCTCGGCCTTCGTCACAGGCTTCCTTGGCGCTTCTTGAGGAAATGTCGCGCGGTGCCAGATTTCCGTAGCTTGGGTATTTCCGTTCAAGAAAATAGTCTCTGTCGCCATCGGGAATCTCGTTCGGCGACCGCTTGTCGCCCTTTTGCTTCGGCACCCAAATCCGTCCGTCGTTTCGAAGAGATTCTGACATCAACGTGAGCTTTGATTGGTGATCGCCCGTCACGGGAATGCAGGTGGGGTGAATCTGGGTGTAACAGGGGTTCGCTAAGTAAGCGCCTTTTTTGTAAGCACGATGGATCGCCGTCACATTGCACCCCACCGCGTTCGTGGAAAGATAAAAAACGTTGGCGTAGCCGCCTGTGGCCAGGACCACAGCGTCTGCCGAGAACGAGGAAATTTTTCCATTCACAAGATCACGAACGACAATGCCCTTCGCGTGGCCGTCCACCAGCACAAGGTCCAGCATCTCCGTCCGGGGAAACATTGTGACATTCCCCAGGGCAATCTGCCGGCTCAACGCCTGATAAGCTCCCAAGAGGAGCTGCTGCCCGGTCTGCCCACGAGCGTAGAAGGTACGCGAAACCTGAGCTCCGCCAAAGGAGCGGTTGGATAGAGTGCCGCCGTACTCGCGCGCGAAGGGCACCCCCTGCGCGACGCACTGATCAATAATCTGATTACTCACTTCCGCCAGGCGATAAACGTTGGCCTCTCGGGCCCTAAAATCGCCACCCTTCACCGTGTCGTAAAATAAACGGAAAACGCTATCGCCGTCGTTCTGATAATTTTTTGCGGCGTTGATCCCACCCTGCGCGGCGATGCTGTGAGCGCGCCTTGGGCTATCCTGAAAACAAAAACACTGAACTTTGTAACCCATCTCCGCCAGGCTCGCCGCCGCGGACGCTCCCGCCAACCCCGTTCCAACGACGATCACGTCAAATTTACGCTTGTTGGCGGGATTCACGAGCTTTAAGTCAAATTTATGTTTAGTCCATTTATCAGCGAGCGGCCCTGAGGGGATTCTAGATTCAAGCGTCATTGTCAGGCCCCCTTCCCGGGAAGCGTCAGGATTCCCAAGAGCACGGCCGCGGGAATCGAAGAATTGGCCAGAAAAATAATCACCGCGGCAAGATTCGCGAAGCAATTAAGTTTCGGAATGCACTTTTCTTTGCTCAGGCCCAGCGACTGAGGAAAACTTGAAAGGCCGTGGCTCAGATGAAGGCAAAGAAAAAACATCGCCAAAATATAAGTGCCTGAAATAAAATAATTCTGAAAGCTTAAGACGGCCATCGAATAAACGTCATGGCGCCCCTTAGCGTCGAGAAGATGAAAAAAATCAGGGTTCGTGACCCCGAGCGTAAAATGCAGGAGATGATACACGATGAAGAGGAAAATAATAAGCCCCGTCACCACCATTGTGCGCGAGGCGAAGCTGGCCTGAACCGTGTCTTTAAAAACATACGCGACTGGCCTTGCCTTACGATTTTCAAAAGCAAGCTTGAGAGACACCGCTAGATGAAGGATGAGAACGGCCAGTAAAAAAAGACGTGCAGGCCAAAGAAGCAGCGGCATGCCCTGCAGTTTTTTGGCGTAGGCGTTGAGCGCGTCCTGGCCCATAAAAATTTGTAAATTGCCCAGCATATGCGCCACCACAAAACCGGACAAAAGGAGGCCTGTGACGGACACGACCGCCTTTTTGCCTATGGAAGACTTTAGAACCTTAAAACACATTGGAAAACCCTCAAAAACCAGCAATCCTTAGCAAATATTTTATCAATATACTCTATCTGGAAATTTCCGTCAAACGCTTTGAGTGAAATAGGTTAACTGCGGATAAACTTTTTGACTTTGGCCAGCAACTCTTCCAAATTCGCGGGTTTGGCCATGACATTCTCCTCCCCCTTTTCCTTGATTTCCTCCTCGGACCTCAGGCCCGTAAGAAACAGGACAGGGATGTCTTTGGTGGCCTCCTGTGACCGCAGATAAATATAGGCGTCGTCTCCGTCCATGCGCGGCATCGACACATCCAAAATAATCAAGTCGGGGTTTAGGCTCTGAGCCTTTTCGATGGCTTCGTCTCCATTGTAGGCGCCGACGACATGGTACCCATGCTCCGATAAAAAGGTTTTGAGAAGAAATACAATGTTACGGTCGTCGTCTACAGCCAGTATTGTCTTAGCCATGCTTCCCCTCTATTTTGACTCCGCGCCCTCACTCGATAGTAGCACGGCTGGCCGTTTCCTCAAATGGTATAAACGGCAATCTTTGTGTCTCCGTAGGCCTTCATCTTGACACACCTCAGCCTCCCGAGTTGCTTTTGAGCCTCTTCCCTTTTATTACATTCCAAAATGATGAAAGTTCCCTCATGAAGAACCTTAGACGAGGACAATGCCTCGAGCGTCCTTCTGCCCCATTCTTTCTCGTAGGGAGGGTCCAGAAAAATGAGGTCAAAGAATTCTCCTTGGCGGGAAAAACTTTCAATGGCAGCCACAGCGTCTAAATTAATGACAAAACTTTTCTCGTCAAGCTCCAGGGCCACGAGATTTTCCTTTATCTTCCCGCACTGTCTCCTGTCCATTTCCACGAAGGACACTCTCTCGGCTCCACCAGAAAGCGCCTCAATCCCTAACGCGCCCGTCCCGGAGAAAAGATCCAAGACATTTTTGCCTTCAAGCTGGCCCTGCAGCATATCAAAAATAGCTTTGCGCACCTTGTCGGCGGTGGGCCGCAAATGTGGATTAGACTTAAAAAGAATTGGCCGGCCGCGCAGAGCCCCTGTCAGTATTTTCATCAGTTAGGCGAGCACCGTTAATTTTTCATCCGCCACACCGAATCTCTCCCGAAGGAGACGCTTGAGAGGCCTGTTTCCGGGACGCTCTAGCCGAGGGTCCACCTCAATGACCGCTCGAGCCTGGCGTCTGGCGATTTCCAGTAGCTCGATATCCTTGGAGAGATCCCCAATCCTAAGCTGGGGCAATCCATGCTGCTTTTCACCGATGATGTCGCCGGCGCCCCTAAAATCCAGATCCTTCTCGGCAATGTCAAAGCCGCTTTGCGTTTCCTCAAACACTTTCAAGCGCTCCGCCGATTCTTCGCCGGCCGCGTTGGAAAATAAAACACAGAAGGATTCCTCCGTCCCACGCCCCACGCGGCCGCGCAATTGATGAAGCTGCGCCAACCCGAACTGCTCGGCGTTTTCAATAATCATGATATTCGCGTTTGGGACATCCACGCCTACTTCAATCACTACGGTTGAAACCAGAAGCTGTATCGCCCCCTCTTTAAAATCCTGCATAATCTTTTTCTTCTCGGGGGACTTCATCCGTCCATGAAGGATCCCTACCTTCCGATGGGCAAATATCTTTGAGAGCTCCTGATGCGCCGCCAAAACGCTCTTTGGTGAAAATTCTTTTTCTTCGTCAATCAAAGGACAGATAACGTACCCTTGTCCGCCCTTTTGGATCAAGTTATCCAGAAGCCCATAAACTTCCTGGCGCTGGTTGTCCCCCACCCAAAAAGTTTTAATCGGCCGTCTACCTTTAGGAAGCTCCGCGATAACGGAAATATCCAAATCCCCGTAAAGCGTCAACGCAAGCGTCCTGGGAATAGGAGTGGCGGTCATCAGCAAGAAATGCGAATCCTCACCCTTTTGCTTTAACGTCGCCCGCTGAAACACGCCGAATTTATGCTGCTCATCAATGACCGCCAAGCCCAGCTTTTTGAATTTTACGGACTCCTGAATCAGGGAATGAGTACCTACGACCACCTGCAACTCACCGGACGCAAGCCCTGAAAGAATCCTCTCCCTTTCTTCCGCGGAAAGGCCCTGTGCCAGATACCCGCAAGTGATTCCCAAAGGCTCCAAAAGCTGTGTCAGGTTAAAAGCGTGCTGTTGAGCTAAAACCTCCGTCGGCGCCATCAGCGCCCCTTGAAATCCATTCGCGACCGTGAAAACTAGCCCGGCTGCCGCGACGACTGTTTTGCCGCTGCCGACATCCCCCTGCACCAGACGGTTCATAGACCGCCCCTTCTTCATGTCTTGAATCATATCTCGGATGGCCGCCTGCTGACCCTCGGTAAGCTCAAAATCGAGCGACTGCACAAATTCCGATACCTGCTCCTCACCGCCCTGATGAGAAATATGCTTATTTTCTTTTTGAAGTTGATTTTTTTTCATCTGCACAGCCAGTTGCATCGTAAAAAATTCATCAAAAACGAGACGCCGATAAGCGGCGTGAAAATTGGCAAAACTTCGGGGAAAGTGAATTTCTTTGAACGCGAAGAGGCTGTCCACCAGCCTGAGCGCCTTCTTTACGGAAGGACTGAGCGGATCTTTCAAGAGAGCGGTAAATTCTCCCACAGCGCGAAACAAAAGCTGCCGAATGCCCTTCTGACTCAAATCCTCAGTCAAAGGGTAAATGGGGACAATCCGGCCTGAATGGACAGTTTCTGCGGGGCCAGGCCCTTCAAAAATTTCATATTCCGGATGAATCATCCGAAGCCGCTTGCCTTCCTTTTCGGCCAGTCCATAGAAAAGGACATTTGCTTTCGGCATAAAAACTTTTCTCAGATAAGGCTGGTTAAACCAGGAGGCGACGAGCGTTGCTTGGCCGTCAGAAATAACCGCTCTGAATATCGTCTGGCCATGTTTTGTGCGGATAAGGACTCGACTCGAAACTACCCCCTGCACGCACTCCTTTTCCCCCAAAGAAAGCTCAGAAATAGTCTTAATCGGGCTGCGGTCCTCATAGCGCCTGGGGAAGAAGTAAAACAGGTCTTCTAGGGTATGCAACCCTAATCGAGACAGGATCTTAGTGCGCTCCGGCCCCACCCCTTTGAGGGTGCGCACAGATGTTTTGAGATTAACTTTGCTTAGAGTTTCCGCTTGCAATTGACCATTTGGCATGATAGATTATCTGCTTCTTAAGGAGAATTCAGATGTCCAGAGTTTGTTATTTTACAGGAAAAAAGCCCAAGATGGGCAAACGAATCACGCGTCGTGGTATCGCCAAAAAGTCAGGCGGTATCGGTTTAAAAACCACTGGCATCACTACGCGCCGTTTTACACCCAATCTTCAGAGAGTTAAGATTATTGAAAATGGCACCGTAAAGACAGTTCGCGTGAGCGCCAAGTACCTCAAAACCGGTAGAGTCGTCAGGGCCCCGAAAAGAACCTGGAAGCCGCCCCAAGCGTCAAATCCCGCCTAGACCCAATCCTCTAGTTCTAGCTGAATAGAAGCAATCCCGTTAAAGTCTCTCAAGGTCGGTTGGTGGATGATGTCGAAGGAGCTGTTCTTTTGAGAGCCCTTCCACCGGCCAAAAGACCTGAAGCCGATAACCTCACAGGTCGTTTTGCCCTCTCCGTCCGTCATCCAGCATTGCAACGTATCGTTTCCCCTTTTTCTCGCCTCTCCCTTTAAACGGAGTCCGCGCGAAAGAAAAAGGGGTTTTTTATTTCCAGGGCCAAAAGGAGCCAGCTTTTCCAAATCCTTCAAAAATTTTAAATCTAGATCTCTCAAGGGAAGTTCGGACTCAATCGCCAAGGGCAACGCAGTCGATTGCGCCGACATTTGCTTTTCGGCGACTTCATTCAAGCGGCTCCTGAAAAGGGTGATCGTGTCCTTTTTTATCGTAAGGCCGCAGGCCTGGGCATGCCCGCCAAAATTATCCAGCAAGTCCTCGCATTCACGAATACAGTCAAACAAGGAAAAATTTGGCGTGGAGCGCCCGGACCCTTTGCCCACATCCTGCTTCAATGAAATAACTAT
Organism: uncultured Planctomycetia bacterium; assembly: GCA_964503765.1. GTDB lineage: Bacteria > Omnitrophota > Gorgyraeia > 2-02-FULL-51-18 > 2-02-FULL-51-18 > CAZDBQ01. Next base: position 7,985 of record CAZDBQ010000007.1, read on the forward strand.
CGCGGGCCTTTGAAAACGTTCCACCAAGCGTGACGCCACAATGCCCAAGACGCCTTGATGCCAATCGGGGCTCTCGACCACCAGCACCCTGTCGTTGGCCAGCACAAAATCGTCTTCTACGCGTTGCAAAGCTTCCTGAAAAGCCGATTTCTCGACGCGCTGACGGTCTCGGTTTCCGTCATCCAGAAGCTGGGCCAAATTCTGCGCCAACGTTTCATTGTCGGTCGTAAGAAGCTTGAAAGCGTTTTCCGGTGACCCCATGCGTCCTGAGGCGTTAATCCGAGGCCCAAGCCCAAAAGCAATATCGCGATACGTAATGTTGTTTCGAGAAAGCCTGGCCACATCGATAAGAGCCCTCAAGCCCCGTCTTTTTGTTTGCGAAAGGACCGGTAGCCCGTGTTTCAAAAGAATGCGATTATCCCCCGTGACGGTGGCTAAATCCGCGACCGTCCCCAACACTACCAGATCCAGATACTCCCTTACGGCCTCAAAATCACCCAGGAGCGCCCACGCCAATTTAAAAGCAAGGCCGCAAGCCGCCAGGTTCGCGTCGCCCTTTCTATCCCCCGCGCTCGCGCTCACGATCGAGTAGGCCGGAGGAACCTCATCCTTCGGGAGATGGTGGTCCACGATGATGACGTCCACGCCTTTTTCCCTCAAGAATTTGATTTGGCTGACACCCGTGATCCCGTTGTCCACCGTGATCACCAAAGTAAATTTTTTCTTCAAAAGCTTTTCAAGCGACTCCTGGTTTAACCCGTACCCCTCGTCCATGCGGTGAGGAATGTGGACTTCCACATCCGCCCCCATTTTTTTTAAAACGGGATAAAGAATAGCACTTCCGGTGATTCCGTCGACATCGTAATCGCCATAGACCAGTACTCTCTCCTTGCGCTCGATGGCCAGCTTTATCCGGTCGACCGTCTTTCTCATATCTTGAAACACGAAGGGGCTTTCCAGGTCGTCCAGGGAAGGGTTCAGAAAATTAAAAATCTCCG
>CAZDBQ010000008.1:0-6349 GCA_964503765.1 uncultured Planctomycetia bacterium
GTTTTTGTTCTGGACCGGCTCGTATCGGAAGGCGACATTGTCATCGATGCCGGCGCTTCTTATGGGCGTTATGCCTACGCGTTCGCGAAACTGGTCGGCCAAAAGGGGCGAGTGTATTGCTTTGAGCCCGGCCATGACAGCCATGAGGTCTTAAAAAAGGTCATGGCATTTCATCGGTTTAAAAACGTGCTCGTGGTGAAGAAGGCCCTCTCGGATCGGGAAGGGACTTCGCACCTGACAATTCCGCTTAAGCGCGGAGCGGGGGATCGGCCGGGCCTATCTTTGGCCTATCTAAGTTCTGGCAAGGTGGCTCATTCTAAACAGGAAGTAGTCGACACCTGCACGATAGATGATTTTTGTTCCAGTAGGCATATCGGGCACGTCGACTTTATCAAATGTGATGTGGAGGGTGGCGAATTGCTGATTTTGGGGGGAGCGAAAAGAGTTTTGGAAAGTTCAAAACCAATTGTGCTCTGCGAAATCAATGATAATTTTTTAAAAGATAAGTTTAACGCGACGGCAGGCGATGTGTTTAATTTTATGGAGGAAAGAGGCTACCAGGCGTTTGTTTTAAAAGAGGGAAAATTTTTGAAAGCCTCGAAGGAAAGACTCTCTTCTGACAATTATTTTTTTGCGCATCCGTCTCATAAACATTATGAAAAATTCCGAGGGCACTAACGTGGCTAGAAAAACAAAATTAACGCTCGCGATGATCGTGAGAAACGAAGAATCAAATCTGGAAGAGGCTCTTAACCTTGTTAAGGACTGGGCCGATGAGATCGTCATCGTGGACGATAACAGCACGGATAAGACAAGGGAGATCGCCCGGAAATTCACGGACAAACTATTCATTCGTAAAATGGAATTGGAAGGAAAACAGAGGAATTTCGCGGTTTCGTGCTCTTCCAATGACTGGGTGATGTTTCAGGACGGCGACGAGCGGCTGACGCCTGAGCTCATGCAAGAAATAGATGAGGTGCTGGATAACCACAATGGTAAAGCGTTTTCCTACTGGGTTCCGAGGAAAAATTATATCGGAAGCTTTTGGCTTCGCCACGGAGGCTGGTACCCCGCCGCGCATATTAAGCTTTATCACCGAAAATATTTGAAGTGGAAAGAAATTCCTCAGGATGTGGTGCATCCCGGCATTGAATATCTTCAGCCCATTTGGGGCGCTACTCTTAAAAATCACCTTATTCACTATAACTTTAAAAACATTGAGGACTTTATCGCGAAGGTGAACAAGCAGACAACCTTGGAAGCAATTAAGTGGCATCTGCAGGGTAAAAAGGTTGGCGCTGCTCATGGCTTTTTCAAATCCTTCGACCGATTTTTCAAGCGCTACGTCCTTAAAAAGGGCTACAAAGATGGCTTGTATGGGTTTGTCGCGGCTTTCTTGAGCGGCTTTTACCAGTTTGCCGCATACGTCAAGCTGAAGGAGATACAAGAATCCAACGCTTATCTTGATCAGTTACCAAAAATTCCTGTCACACGCTAAAGCCTACCTATTAATAGTTCAAATCGTTAAAGATGAAAATTCAATTTTGTCTCGGCTGGTGGCGGGGGAATGTCACCCGAAGAGCCTTTAAGTCAGAAGCGGCCTTCTCCCTTTTTGCCGAATATTGCCAGAGAGTCTCCCGATTTGACCCCTGTACCGCTTCCGGCTTTGAGAATGGCTCTGAAAAGAAGCCGTCTGCCAAGCGGTGGCTTTGTGAACCTTCTAAAACGGCTAAATTATTCTCATCAGTAGAACTAGCGGGGTTGGTGCGGAAACTGCGGGATACGGGTACTAAAGAGCTTCAAATTATTATAGGGCCTGCGGATGGATTTTCAGCCAAAGAAGCGGAGGAGCTCAAACCTGACCTTGTGTGGTCTTTCGGGCCTTTAACGTTCCCACATGAACTGGCTAGCGTGATAGCGGCCGAACAGCTGTATCGCGCTTATACGATTATCCAGCGCCTTCCCTACCATTCAGGACACTGAAACGTCTGGGTTAGCTTTCGAGAACGACCACTTTTTTCATGACAACGGGTGTCTTGGGCTTGTCGTTGTGATCTCGTGAGGTGTTAGCGATCGATTTTACAATCTCAAGTCCTTTGGTGACCCGGCCGAAGACAGAATGTTTCTTATCAAGAAACGGGGTGGGAACGTCGGTGATAAAGAACTGGCTGCCATTGGTGTTGGGGCCCGAGTTTGCCATTGAGAGAATTCCCGGCTTGTCGTGCTTAAGGCTAGCGGCAAATTCATCCTCGAATTCATATCCGGGACCGCCGCGGCCTGTGCCCGTAGGGTCTCCGGTTTGGATCATGAACTCAGGAATGACGCGATGAAACACAATCCCGTCGTAGAAGCCCTTTTTGGCGAGTGTAACAAAATTATTGACTGTTTTCGGGGCATCCTCGGCAAACAATTCTGCTTCTATATTGCCAAGTGTTGTCTCAATTCGGACATTGACAGTTTTTATCATGGTATTTTGGTTAGCTCCGGGTAGATTTAAATTGGTCTCTCGGCCGGTCAGTCCCAGCAAAAAGGGTATCAGTAAGAATAAGAGTAAACTTTTTTTGTTTGTCATTTGATGAAAACTATTCTAGCCTAAAAGCTGGGTTTTACAAAATGATATTAAATGGGTGTTAAAGGGGCCTAAATTCATTAATAGGGGGTGTCTTGAGAAAGAACTTTAAGAGAGTATCCATTTTCTTTGGTATTATTTTCTTAAGTGCCTTGCTGATGTATGCCTGGAATGTCGCGGCTTTATTTTTAAACCAATCTAAGTATCTTTATTTTCCTAAAAGTGAATGGGCGGCTACACCGGAATCAATTGGCTTAGCGTACGAAGATCTTACTTTTAAGACGCAGGACGGACGAGTGATTTCCGGCTGGTTTGTGAGAGCGGGGAAGGGGCAAACAGTTGTCCTTATGTGTCACGGGAACGCGGGGAATATTTCCAACAGGCTTGACGAACTTCGTGTCTTTCATGAACTCGGTTTAAGCAGCCTCGTTTTTGATTATGGCGGTTATGGAAAAAGCGAAGGTAGTCCCTCAGAACTTAGCACCTATCTAGACGCGGAAGCGGCCTGGCGTTTTCTGGTCGAGGATAAGAAGGTATTGCCGAACGAGATTATTATTTGTGGCCGTTCTCTGGGGGCGGCGATCGCGGCTAGGCTCGCCGCGCATCAAACCCCGAAGGCTTTGATCCTAGAGTCTGGTTTTACCTCGTTGGCGGATATCGCGGCCCAGATGTACCCGCGTTTTCCTGTGAGGTGGTTATTAAAATTTCGTTATGATACCTTAGATCAATTGCAGAAAGTGGACTGTCCTGTTCTTGTCGTTCATAGTTTGGAGGACCAAGTGGTCCCTTTTACGCACGGCAGGCGTTTGTACGAGGCGGCAAAGAGTCCGAAGCAGTTTCTTCAAATTTCCGGGCGGCACAACGAGGGTTATGTGGCTTCCGAAGATAAGTATAAAAAAGGACTTCAAGATTTTCTAGACTCGATCAAATTATAAGAGGCACTTATGAAAGTTATTGTTTTGGCGGCTGGAGTGGGCAGGCGTTTTGGAAAAGAAACCAAAAAAACTCCTAAATGCCTTATCCCGCTTGGCAAAAAAGGGGAGAACCTCCTTTCTCGTTATTTGGAATCCTTCAAAAAGATTGGGTTAAGAGAGGTAGTTATTGTTTGCGGACATAAAAAGGAAAAAATTAAAGGAGAATGTGCTAGAAAAGGGGCTGGCCTAAAAATAAGCTTTATCGATAATAAGGCTTATAAGAAAGGAAGTATTCTCTCTCTTTACAGCGCGCGGAAAGAATTGAACCAGGATTGCCTGGTGATGGACGCGGACGTCTATTTTCCTACGGCGGCCTTAAAGCGTCTCCTGGATTCCAGCCATGAAACCTGCTTTTTGGTAGACTCTCGTGTAAAGAGTACCGGCGAGGAGATGATGTTGATGTCGAAAAATGATTGTCCTTACGCGATTTCAAAGAAGCTGGACCCTCAGTTAGAGATTCTGGGGGAGGGGGTTGGCTTCTTGAAAATAGGAAAGAGCACCGGCATTTTTCTTCAGAAAATTTTAGAAGACTTGGTGAAAAATAAGAAGGTGAACGTGGAATACGAGGAGGCTTACAACATTTTACTTAAAAAAAGAAAAGTTGGATTTGAGACGATGAAAGGGCTCTTCTGGACGGAGATGGATTTTAGGAAGGACTTAGAAAAGATAAAAAGGCATATTAAAGGGAAAACTAAACCTTAAAGACGTATTCCTTGCCCGGTTCTCGTTCGTAGTCCGGGGGATAGCTTTTCCGTTTATCCGCGAAATACCTCTCCCGGTGACTTCCTTCGCTTTGACGGTTAAAGGTCAAGTACACATTCCGGCGCGGTTGATCTGTGAGATTTGGTTCTGACTGATGTGGCACAAAGCAGTCAAAAAAAGCCACGTCGCCCGGCCCCATCGGGTATTTTTTGAAGGTAATCCCACGCAGTTCCTCCCCCTCGAGAGGCTCCCACTTTCGTCCGATCATCCCGCGCTTGTGGTGCCCCGCGGCAAGCTCAAGACAGCCGTTTTTTTCATGGCTATCGTCGATGGTGATTAAGACAGAGATAAAGTAACTGGCGTAATCATCCCAGCCCGGCTGGATATCCTGATGGGGCGTAAAACCTCCTCCGCCCGCCAGCTTGAAATTAATTTTTTCCTTAAAGAGCACCGCTGGCTCACCCAGAATTTCGCTGGCGCGGCCTGTCATTTTAGGATTGGTGATGAAAGATTTTAGGCCTTCGTGAAAATCCGAGAATTTTTCTATCCTGGAAAGTATCTTTTTATCTTTTTGAAGGAGATTAGTTTCAAAATACTTCATCTCTTTGCCGGCGCTGGGAGGCCTCTGGGCTAATTCGTCGATCCACGATGAGAGCGTTTCAATTTCCTCCACGCTGTACATCTGACGGATCACAAGAAAGCCGTCCCGCTGAAACTCCGAAAGATCCTTGTCTGAAAGGTATTTGTTTGGCATACGACTATTATATTAGAAATTCCTAGAAACCGCTATTCCCGACTTATCTTAAGCCAGGAGAGAAGAAAGAGGGTTGAGATCACGAAGAGTCCCCCAATAAAAACACCCATCACGAGAGAATACCAGACCGTACCTCCCCAAAAGAAGGCCGTTAACGCGAGCAGAATAAGGAGATAAAAAAGATCCCGTCCAGTCAAATTATCGAGCGTCGAATGTTTCTTCTTGGAATTTCTTTTAGCCATGGTCACGAGAGTCACTGAGGCGATATTCAACGCAAGGCCCGAGGCGAAGAGTATTTGCAAAATGAGTTTATCTTTCGCGTTCCAGAAGGGGAGAAGCCCAAAAAAAATTCCGCAAAAGATGGAAATCGACGCGATGTGATCACACAGGTCGTCCAGTTTTTGACCAAAGCTGCTCGTGGAATGGGTGAGCCTGGCCAGTTCACCGTCGGCGTGGTCCAGTACTGCCCAGAGCCAGAAAAAGAAAAGTGCCAGGAGACCGCTTCGAATATTTCCCTGCAGGAAAAGGGCGCTCGATAAAAAGGCGGGGACGAGGGAAAGGAGAGTGACCTGATTGGGGGTGATGGGGGTTTTAGCCAAAAGAGCCGCCAAACTCCTAGCGGGGGGCCTGTGAATTCGCTCGTCTAGAGGGGTGTCAAACAACAAGGTCTTTGTCATTTTTCTCCTGACTGTCTTTGAGCCAAAGGAGCTGGTAGAGGCCCCAAATTGCGAAACCGATCCCAGTCCACAAAATCTGTCGGGCTCTTTTAACGAGGCTTGCGGCCACCCCATAGGCAGGGTGGACGCCCATTAGTTGGACGAAAAACGCTAATCCCCCTTCTTGCGCGCCGAGATTTCCGGGGATAAAAAAACTGGCGAGGCGGACAAGCTGAAGGAGTGACTCTAACATCATCGCTTGGACGAAAGAAACGGGAGAACCAATGATTTGGAATATGAAAAACATTTCTACGCCCCCCGAAATCCAACCCAGGGTGTGAAGAAAAACTGCTTTTTTGAACCCCTTTTCTTCGGTGGAGTAGAAAGAGGAAATCTCCTCGTCAATTTGTTTGAAGGGAATATGAAAACGCTCAAAGAGCTTTGGGTCGAACTGGAGGTAATCCAGCCATTCGATGAAAGTGACAAATAAGCCCTTTTTTTGCGCGAAGATAAAAAGAGCTATTAAAATGATAAATACCAGCACCGTGATAAAAAGCGCCCATTTCCATTCCCAGGGAAGAGGCAGAATGAAAAAAGACAAAGCCAAGCCTAAGACTACAAAATAAATCTCAGCCAGAAAAAGAGCGGTTCTTCCGATAATCCCGGCCGCGAGGGCGCTTTTCTTTGGGATTTC
>CAZDBQ010000009.1:0-3247 GCA_964503765.1 uncultured Planctomycetia bacterium
GGTTTAATTCCTGATCACGTGCAGGCGGCTTTTGCGGACGAGCTGAAAACCCTCCTTGCCGTGAAAATAGTCATCCACGGCCTGCCGGCACTCCTTTCGGGTCCGATAGTCGTCGATGATCAGGTGCCCGCCGGGCACGAGCCGTGGCGCCAGGCGCTCAAGCAATACCCGCATCGGGCCGTATTCTCCGCAGTCCACGTGTGCGAGCGCAAGCGCCCCGTCGGTGGCCAGCGTCTCCTCGTATGGCCCCGGAACGAGTCGCACGTTTAGGCGCTCATCGGCGCCGTGGGTCGCGAGCTCGCGTCGCGCCCGCATTTCGACTTCCGGGCCGCCGCCGAACGGGTCATGCACCGCAAAAGCTCGACTGCGGCGCTTGGCATGGGCGATCACGATAGCGGCACCGCCGGGTCCGCAGCCCGCCTGAAGGAAATCGCCGTCGAGGCCGTCGAATTCGATGTCCATCGCGGTCTGTGCCAGTTCGCAGAGCGCGGCCCTGTCAATCGAGGTCAGCCGCTGCGCCGAAACCCCTTCGACCACACGGAACATTTCGGGCTGCCTCACGGAAAACCGGCGGACCAGAAGGTCACCGAAGACGCCAGCGAGACGACCCCCGTCCGCTGTCATTTGTTTATTTCCCACCGGGGAAATGTTCGACATGAAAATCGCCGGCGCGGCCTGTATAGATCACCCTTCTTCCACCGACAAATACATCGTAGTACACCACTCCTGCTTTCATAATCCGCTTCAGGAATTCAGGATAATCTATTTTGCCCTGCTGAATAGCGCGTATGGCTTCCTGGACCTGCGCGGCCTCGAAAGGCCCGCCAATCTTCGGCGCATCTTCAAGAGGCATCGTTTCGGTAAGCGTTTGTCCATCCGCGGAATAATAAAACTTCTCAAGCCTCACAAGATCCGCGCAGTAGCGCTCGACCCCTGTCTCAATGAGGCGCTTGACTACTTCAGGGAAAGAAAGCTTGTTTTGAAAAGCGAGCGTTTCGCATTCTTTTAGAACTTTCGCGTCCATCGATGACTCCAAAATTTACAGTTTGCAGGACTAGGCCCTGATCTCCGATTTTGGGCACATTAGTTTTTTCCCTACGCCCGCTCGATCACGCCGCAGGCGATACGTCCGCCCGCGTTGCCTGTTGGCTGGGAAAAATCATCCTCTTTCTCATGCAAGATCACCGCGAGATGGCGAATGTTGTAGCGCGCGCTTTGCGCCAGTCCTAATTCAGGCATGTGGAGCTTGAGCTTCCCGTGGCCTTCTTCATCCACCTCAATGTTGCCCATATCTCCTGGGTGTGCGTGCAGAGGGAAGTCTTTTGGGGAAAAACCATGGTCATTGCCGCTAGGGTTAAAATGGCCGCCCGCCGCTTTGCCCTCGTCCGCGCAGGAACCTTTTTCGTGAATGTGAAGACCATGCTTGCCGGGCGGCGCGTTCCAAATTTCGGCCAACACCACGACCCCGCCCTTCTCCTCAGTGAACTGCACTTGTCCCTTGAGCCGCGACTTGGCCGCCGTGGGCTGAAGCTCAGCGATAGCGGTCCCGGCAAAAGCATTACCGGCAACGCACAACCCCAAGCCAATCATAAACGCTATTTTAATATTCATTAGGTCTCCTTTTTATAATATCGTTTACCGATGTTACCACTCAATCACTTTGCGATCGCGGAAGTAGAGTCCGGTGGGTCCGTTGTCGGGCAGGGTTGCGAGATAAATCGCCGTGTCTGCCCCCTCTTCGGGTGAGCGCGTAGCGCTCGGGCCGCCCATGTCCGTGCGGCACCAGCCGGGGCACATGGAGTTAACGAGAATATTGTCTTTCTTTCCGGCGGCGGCAAACATGCGAGTGAGGGCGTTGAGCGCGGTCTTGGAGAGACGGTAGCTTGGATAATCCCCGCCCTCCATATCGCTCAAAGTGCCAAGGCCGCTTGAAAGGTTCACAATGCGGCCGTATCGGCGCTTCTTCATGAGGGGGATAAAAGTCTGCGACATCAGGAAATGGCCGTAGACATTCGTATCAATCGTGCGGCGGACAGTTTCAAAATCGATGTCCAAGATATTTTTTTGCTTGTCGAGAAAAACGCCGGCATTATTGATAAGTACATCAAGCTGCCCGAGCTCCCGGTCCACCCATTGATAAAGGACGTGGATACTTTTAGGCTGGGTCACATCAAGCGGATGAAACACAACGTCAAGCTTGTCCGCCTTCAGACGATCCGCCGCTTCCTTCCCCTTCTTCGGATCCCGCGCGGTAAGTACCACCCGGAAACCCTTTTTTGCTAGCCCTTTTGAGATCTCAAAGCCTAAGCCGCGGTTCGCGCCACTGACCAACACAATTTTTTTATCAGGCATATTTAAATTCCAACGAAGAGTTAATTCTCGTCCGCGGACCCGGCTTGATTCATCATCGCGGCCATGTTGCCCATCGAAGGCATGGCGAACTTTTGATAACCGTCGGGCACTTCAAAGAGATGCTCTGGCTGAGAAGCCACCTGGACGTTGCGGTACTCAACGCTCCAGCTTCCGTCAGGAGCGGCGATGCGTAGAGGGATTTCGTGCTTGCCCATCCATTGAAAAACGGTCTGGCTTGACCCCTGGAGTGTGTACGTGATACGAAATTTCTCAGCGGGCTCGCCGTTCACAGCCTCTTTACCCATCGAGACGCGTTCGGTCTCACCCTCGTACCGGGTCGCCGTTCTTTCAGCCATGTGTTGGTCGATGGCTTGCTCCATGTACATTCCCTGGGAAGGCATAATAACCCAGCTGACATTGCGGTCAATCCGCGTGATCACGATGCTTTGGGGCATCTCAAGGCGCGTCTTGTCATTTCCCACGTAAATCTTGCCTTGAAAACTCTGCCCTTCCCCTTGCATAACCATCTCCGCCGAAAACTCACGCATCCCGGCCGCTGCCCATGCGTGCGACAAAAAACTCGTGAAAATAAAAAGAAAAATAAAACCTTTAAGAATGCGACGGCTTGTCATTTTGATTCTCTCCTTTTTGTTAGATTATATATCAGGAACCAGGTCCGGGATAAAGTTTCATTTACCGAAAGAGCTAAGGGCCCTCAAGAGCGGAGAAGTCTGAGCGTGTCAAAAAACGTGCTCACGCCGTCCCGGACACGCCTGAATTTCGAATCCCCGACCCGCTTCAGATAATCGATATGAAGTTCGCCGCATTTGATCTCTGGGTCCAGCCACACTTTGATCTTGATCTCATGAGAAAACCCCATCCCCGTGCTTTTCGG
>CAZDBQ010000010.1:0-19412 GCA_964503765.1 uncultured Planctomycetia bacterium
TTTGAAGCGCACGGCGCTTTTTCTGTTTTACTGGAATGCGTGCCGGCGCCTGTGGCGGCGGTCCTCACAAAAAAACTAAGGGTGCCGACCATTGGTATTGGCGCAGGCCCGGACTGTGATGGGCAGGTACTTGTTTTTCAGGATCTCGTCGGGATATTTAAAAAATTTACACCCCGATTTGTCAAACGCTACGCGCAATTGGACGACATTATGAAAAGAGCCGTGAAACGATACGCTGACGAAGTAAGACAATCCAAGTTTCCCCAGAAAAAGCATAGCTTTTCAATGAAAAGGGAAGAGTGGGTCAAATTCAATAAAACAGCAGGAGCCTTATGACCATAAAAGCACTCGGAATGATCTCAGGCGGACTTGATTCCACGCTAGCCACAAAAATTATGATCGATATGGGCATCGAGGTGGAGGGGATTAACTTTTCTACGGGCTTTTGCGTCACCGAGCACACCCGTAACTTTAAAGACAGCGAGAAGAAACCCCTTCGGCCAAACGAAGCGCTCCGCCTGGCGGGCGAGCTGAAGTTTAAATTACATATCATCGACATCTCCAAGAATTACCTCCCAGTAGTCACGAATCCCAAATACGGTTATGGGGCCAATTCCAACCCTTGCGTGGATTGCCGGATCTTCATGCTCAAGGAGATGAAAGGGTTGATGGAAAAATTTGACGCCCAGTTTGTTTTTACGGGAGAAGTCCTGGGGCAGCGTCCCATGTCCCAGCACCGGAACGCGATGAAAACCATCGAAACGGACAGTGGCTTATCAGGGCTTGTCTTAAGGCCGCTTTCAGCCGCGCTGCTTGATCCCACGATCCCTGAAATGAAAGGATGGGTCGACCGCACAAAGCTCCTGGCCCTCACCGGGCGCTCCCGGAAGCCTCAGATCGCGTTGGCCAAGGAGAGGGGACTGGATGACTATCCGCAACCGGCCGGCGGGTGCTGCTACCTCACGGATCCCCAATACTCCGCGAAGATTCAGGATATTTTTAAACACAACGGCAAGGAGAGCCTGACCCACGAAGACGTGCTGCTGCTTAAAGTGGGCAGGCATTTTCGCGTGTCCGAAAAAATTAAAGTGATCGTCGGCCGAAATGAACGTGAGAATAATTTTCTAAAAGTTTATGAAAAGGGCCGGCATGTGTTTCGCGTTCAGGAATTTCCCTCCGCTCACATGCTTGTTGAGATTAAGGGAGAGGTCAACCCCGACGAATTAAAAACACTCGCCTCCATCGCCGCTCGGTACTCAGACGGAAAAGAGAATAAAGAAATAAAAGTGGACCACCAGTTTGGGGACCAACTCGAAATTATAGAAACGGCTGCCATAGAGGAGAGCAGGCTCGAAGAGTGGAGGGTTTGAGTTGCTGAAAGATTCTCCGATTTTTTTAATCATTTTTTGTGGCTACTTCTTAAGCCTGGTGTTTTATTTTGTTCATTTTGAATTCCAGAAGGATTCAGCTTCGCTGTGGGCAAAGAAAATCGCCAACGCCTGCCTGTTGTTGCACTTCATTTTTCTCTTAGCCCTGCTTTCTGAATCAAGGCGTTTTGCCATCACCAATCTTTCAGAGTATCTGTACGTCGGCTCGTTTTTGATCCTTTTGGTCTCATTTGTCATGGAGTGGCGTTACAAAGCGCCGCTTCTGATGCTCTTTTCGCTGCCGATCACCCTGCTTTTCTGCCTTGCGGCCATCCTGCTCGCTCAATCGCAAGAAACAAACCACATTATCGGCGACTCCTGGTGGCTCTGGGTTCATACAGGCCTCATTGCCATTGGTTTCGCGGGTCTCATCACAGCCCTCTCAAGCGCGGTCATGTACCTGCTTCAAGCATCGCAGCTAAAATCCAAACATCTGGGCAAAATATTCCTAAGACTTCCTTCGCTCGATACGCTGGATAAGATTCATTTTAGTTCGCTGTCCTGGGGCGGCATTTTATTTTCTCTGGGCGTCATAAGCGGGCTCTTCTGGGCCAAGGACATGAAAGAGCTTTCCCAGGTACTTCATGATCCCAAAGTCATTTTATCCTTTTTGACGTGCCTGATGTATTGGGTTATCCTCGGCCTACGCCTCAGCGCTCTCCGCCGCGGCCAAAAGATCGCGGTTGGCACCGTTCTCCTGTTCGCGCTTCTTCTTGTGACGCTCATGAGCTCCGCTTACGCCCCTTCGGGATTTCACAGGGGGTTTTGAAATGGAAATACTCGTTCTCGGGCTTAATCATAAAACAGCGCCCCTAGAAATTCGGGAGAAGCTCAGCATTCCCGTTCACAAGGCGCCCGACCTCCTAAGGGTGCTTGAACAAAGAAATATATTTGATGAACGGCTTCTTCTTTCGACATGCAACCGCACCGAGATTTACGGTGTCGGCGAGAACCCTGATAAATCCCTCCAGCAAGCCAAGGAATTCTTAAGCGAATACTCGCGCCTGGATCTATCGGCGTTTGAGGACAAGCTGTATGTTTTAAAGCAGCCTCATTCTATCGAGCATTTATTCTCAGTGGCCTCGGGACTGGACTCGATGGTGTTTGGCGAAACCGAGATTATCGGTCAGGTCAAAGACGCCTATCTTTCCGCCCACAAAAATCAGCAAACGGGCAAGGTTCTCAACACGCTCTTTCAAAGGTCTCTTAAAGTCGCAAAAAATATCAGGACCCACACTGACATCGGCTTAGGCAGGGTCAGCGTGGCGTCCGTCGCTGTCGACCTGGCTCAAAAAATGTTTGAGAACCTCAAGGGTATCCGCGTAATGGTAATTGGCACGGGAGAAATGGCCACCCAGGTTACGAAGGCGATGATTTTAAAAGGGGCACGCGCGATGATTGTTTCAAGTCGCCATTTTGACCGCGCAGAAAATATGGTCTCTGAGTTGGGAGGGGAGGCCATCCACTATGATGACTACGAAGACCGGGTGAAAGAGGCTGACATCCTCATTGCCTCAACTTTGGCCCCGCGCGTGTTGATACACGAAAAGCAGGTCCGGTCATGGATGCGTGCCCGCCACCAGAAACCTCTTTTTTTAATCGACATCGCTGTTCCGCGCAACATAGAAGTGTCCGCCGAAAAACTAGACAATGTTTATCTTTACAATATTGATGACCTGCAGGGCATCGCGGACGAAAATATGGCCCTCAGAAAAAGCCAGCTGGAGGAATGCTCCCAGCTCATTCGCAATCAAAGGCAGTTTTTCATGGACTGGCTTTTAAAGGAGTTTCATTGCTCCTAGTACGGATTGGTACACGAGGGAGCGGGCTTGCCCTAGCGCAGGCGGGCGAAATCAAGCGCCGCCTAGAATCACTCTACCCGGCGGTCGGATTCCGCCTGGTGATCATCAAAACAACCGGTGATGAATTTCAGAGCGTGGAGCTTTTTAAGAAAGAAGCGATTGGGGTTTTTACAAAGGCGATAGAAAAAAAATTAATTAAAAAAGAAATTGATATCGCCGTCCACAGTCTGAAGGATCTGCCCACCGAGCTGCCTAAGGGGCTGATGCTGGCGGCGTTCCCCAAGCGATTGGACAGGCGGGACGTTTTGATTTCAAAGACGCGATTCAGCCTGTCTTCGCTGCCCAAAGGCGCGCGCGTGGGGACCGGAAGCCCCCGTAGGAAACGACAGATCCTTTTGGAGCGGCCGGATCTTGAGCTTGTGGACATCCGGGGTAACCTGGATACCCGGGTCTCAATGGTTTTGAAAGAAAAAAAATTAGACGCGATCGTGGTTGCTCGCGCGGGACTTTTAAGATTAGGAAAGTATTTAAAATACGCGGCGCCCATTTCTCCCTGGAAAATGTTGCCGGCAGTGGGGCAGGCAGCGCTCGGAATTGAAATCAGGGCTAAGGATAAAGAGACTTTGAAGCTTGTTCGCCCGCTGAATCACCGCCCGACCGAGGTGGCAGTGCTGGCTGAACGTCATTTTTTAAAAATTCTTCAGGGAGGGTGCCGAGTGCCTGTGGGTATTTTTTCAAGCTCTAAAGACGGCAAAATGCGCCTAAAAGCCTCTGTTTTTTCTGTCGAATCTCCGGACGCAGTTAGCAGCGAAATTTTAGGCCTAGAGAAAAATTACAAAAGGCTCGCCGAATCATTAGGAAAGCTCCTTTTAAAAAAAGGGGCGTCTAGATTTTTAAAAGAGGCTAGAAAGGGGCTGGGTAATCGTGAAAGGTAAAGTTTCTCTCGTAGGCGCGGGTCCCGGTGATCCCGGCCTCTTGACTGTCAAAGCGCTTAGGCTCATTCAAGAAGCTGATTTAATTGTTTACGATACGCTGGCGAACCCTGACCATTTGCAATTCGCTAAAAAGGGCGCGGTGAAACTCTGCGTGGGAAAAAGGTTCCGCTATCATCCCTTCTCTCAGGAGAAGATTAACCGCCTGATCATTGAGGCCTCACGTGACGGAAAGAAAGTGGTGCGGCTAAAGGGGGGAGACCCTTATCTTTTTGGAAGGGGCGGCGAAGAGGCGCTTTACCTTGCCAAGCACCGAATCCCTTTTGAAGTAGTCCCTGGTGTTACTAGCGCCACTGCCTGCGCCGCCTACTCGGGTATTCCGCTTACTCATCGCGAGCACAACTCTTCGGTGACTTTTTTAACGGGACACAAAGCGCACGACGAAAATTTAGACACCGTTGATTGGGAAAAAATTATCGGGCTCAAAGGAACCATCGTCATTTATATGGGTTTTTATAATCTCGGCAGGATCGCCAAGCGTCTCATCGAGAAGGGGATGGCCCCCGACACCAAGGTTTCCGTTATTCAGTGGGGAACACTGCCTCGGCAAAAATCTTGCGACGGAACGCTGGAAAATATTGAACACAGGGTTTCGCAAAAGGGCCTCGGCGCTCCTTCCATTATTATCGTTGGGGATGTGGTTTCGCTGAAAGAAAGCCTCAACTGGTTTGAAAAACTGCCGCTCTTTGGCAAAAGAATTGTTATTACGCGTATGCGAGACAAGGCAAGCGCCTTGAGAGAAAGATTGTCAGCGCTGGGAGCGCAGGTGCTGGAATTCCCCTTGATTGAGATCAAGCCGAATCCGGACGGTTCAGCCATGGACAAGGCCATCTCTGAACTTTCAAGCTTTGATTGGCTCATTTTCACGAGCACCTATGGCGTGGACGCTTTTTTTGACCGGCTTGAGGAAAAACATGGGAAAGACGCACGATGCCTTGGAAAAATTAAAATAGCATGTGTGGGCCCCGAGACAAGCGCCGCACTTGCGAAGAAAGGACTGCGCGCCGACCTTGAACCAAAGCGATTTGAAACAGCCGCGCTTGTGGAGGAGTTTAAACGGCGTTTTCGCGCACTTCGCGGAGTAAAGATACTTCTCCTTCGAACCAACATCGCGCCCCCGGATTTGGAGGAAGGCCTAAAAAAACTTGGCGCCGAAGTAAGACGCGTGACGGCGTATCTCACAAAATTCACCAAATCGCCTTCACTAGAAATTAAAAAGGAACTGATGGGCAACCGCGTAGATTTTGTGACCTTCACAAGCTCCTCCACCGTCACGGGCTTTATCAGATCGCTAGGCCTGAAAAACATTAAAAAAATTTCTAAAAAAATTAGATTTGCCAGCATCGGCCCCGTGACTTCAAAAACATTGAGGGGCTATGGCCTTAAGCCGTATTGTGAAGCCAAGACCTTCACGACGGAAGGGCTTGCCGAGGCGCTAAGGAAATCCGCATGAAATACCCCGCATTGAGATTAAGAAGGCTAAGGGAGAATCCGCGGCTCAGAAGTATGCTTTCGGAAAACCGCCTGCTCCTAAAAGAACTTGTCCAGCCGCTCTTCATTAAAGAAGGCCTGTCCGGACGCGTTGAAATTCCTTCCATGCCGGGGCAATACCAGCATTCCGAAAGAAGTCTTCTCGAAGAGGCTAAAACCTTGGAAGGCCTAGGAGTCTCAGCGATTATTCTTTTTGGAGTCCCGTCCAGAAAAGACAAAGAAGGGCGTGCGGCCTTCGCTAAAAAGGGCGTCGTGCAAAAAGCGGTCTCGGCCTTAAAGAAAAAATGCCCGAAGCTTCTTGTGATCACGGATGTGTGCCTATGCGAATACCTTGACCATGGACACTGCGGGCATCTCGATAGGGGACGAATCCTGAATGACTCGTCGGTGAAAACGCTGGCGCGAGTTGCGCTCTCACATGCCGAAGCGGGAGCCGATGTAGTAGCCCCTTCTGACATGATGGACGGAAGGGTCCTCGCGATCAGAGCCGCGCTCGATAAAAATAATTTTAAACACGTCCCGATTATTTCGTACTCGGTGAAGTACGCGTCCAGTTTTTACGCGCCCTTCCGGGAAGCCGCCGAAAGTGCCCCGAGCTTCGGAGACAGGGCCAGCTACCAAATGAGTCCCGCGAACACGCGCGAGGCGCTTCGCGAGGCCCAGACAGACCTTGAGGAAGGAGCCGATATCCTGCTCGTAAAACCGGCCTTGGGCTACGGAGACATTATTTATCGTCTGAAGGAAAAGTTTGGTTGTCCCGTGGGCTGCTACAGCGTTAGTGGGGAATATTCCATGATTAAGGCCGCGGCGCAAAGAAAGTGGATTGATGAAAAAAAAGTCGTTCTTGAAACTCATCTTGGGATGAAACGGGCGGGGGCAAGCCTCATTTTTACTTACTGGGCAAAAGACTTGGCTCGCTGGAAAGTATTGGAAAAGGGCGTGCCCGCGTGACAACCCCCGCATGGCGTGAGGCTAAGCAGCATCTGGCGGGCGGGGTGAATAGCCCGGTGAGGGCCTTTAAGGCGGTAGGCGGAGACCCACTTTTTATGTCGCGAGGCCTAGGGCCGTTTCTTTACGACAATCAGGAGTCTCCGTACATCGATTACTGCCTTTCGTGGGGAGCGATTCTTTTAGGCCACGCGGAGCAGGGAACCGTGGAGGCCATTCAACGCCAAGCGGCAAAAGGGACCACCTTCGGCACCGTTACGGAAGCAGAAACGGCTCTCGCCAAAGAAATAAAGAAGGCTTTTCCGCGGATGGAAAAGATTCGCTTCACGAGTTCCGGCACTGAAGCGGCCATGAGCGCCATACGATTGGCTAGAGGGCTTACTAAGCGGGACCGCATCGTGAAATTTGAGGGTTGTTACCATGGCCATTCGGATGGGCTTCTCGTAAAGGCTGGAAGCGGCCTTGCCACATTCGGCAGCCCTGATTCTGATGGCGTACCAAAAAAAATTGCTGAACTCACCACCGTCCTCAAGTACAATGACAGCAAGGGAGTGGAGCGTTTTTTTAGAACGGCAAAGGATGTTGCCTGTGTGATTGTGGAGCCTATCGCTGGAAATATGGGGTTGGTACCCGCGAGCGGCCAATTTCTCCATACGCTCCGAGAGGAAACACGCAAACGCGGAACACTCCTGATATTTGACGAAGTGATCACGGGTTTTAGACTTACGTACGGCGGCGCCCAACATCTCTACGGCATTGAGCCTGACATCACGATTTTGGGAAAGATTATTGGAGGCGGCCTGCCGATCGGAGCCTTTGGCGCAAGGAGTAATTTGATGAGCGCTCTTTCTCCGGAAGGGAAAGTTTACCAGGCGGGCACTTTGTCCGGCAACCCTATCTCGATGGCGGCGGGCTTGAGCGTCCTTTCGAGACTCTCAAAGGAGTTTTACAAGTCTCTGAACAAGAAAAGTGACGATTTTTTGAAAGAAGCCAATCTCATTTTTAGAAAAAACCGCAAGGCTGTCGTTCAGCACCGGGGATCCATGTTCACGATTTTCTTTGATAAAAAATATCCGCGAAATTTCAATGAGGCTTTGGGATCCGATCTAAAAGAGTTTGGACTATTTTTTCACAAGATGCTCGGGGCTGGCGTCTATACACCGCCCTCAGCGTTTGAAACGAGCTTTATATCTGAAGCGCATACCCAAACCGAACTCAACCAAACACTCGAGGTTTTTAAAAAATGTTAAATCGACCCTCAGCCCCGCTTTTCAAGATTTCTTTTTTTATTGCCATTGGCATGCTTCTCATGGGGGCGGACTATTTGGGTGTGAAGCAGCTTGAGAAATCAAGAAATCTCATGGGAGATGCTTTGCAAATTACCGTCTTCGAAAGTAACCTCTCCACGGAAAACGTCTCGCGTGTTATGGATAAAGCCTTCGAATGGGTCGAATCACTTGAGAATAAAACTTCAAACCATCATGACGAAAGCCTTGCCTCACGCATCCAACGCGCCAAAAAAGGCGATACCTTTGATTTGGATGACGACACTTATACTATCCTAAAAGAAAGCCTTCGCGTCTCCCGTCTAAGCGATGGAGCCATTGATATCACGGCGGGTCCTTTGAGAAAAATTTGGAAAGAGGCAAAAGAAAAAGGAGAGCCTCCACTGAATAAAGCCATGGAATCCGTTTTACCAAAAATAGGTTATCAATCTATCGTGTTGGACGATTTTAACAGGCGTTTAACCCTCCAAAGAGACGGGATTGAGCTTGACTGGGAGGGCGCCGCCAGAGCTTACGCTTTGGATCAGGTAGCCCGCCACCTCAGGGAGCACGAGGTTTATTCAGCTGTCGTTCGTTTCGGCGAAAGTATAAGGCTCGTGGGCCGCTCACCGGAGGGGCGTACTTGGCGCGTCGGCATCGAGCACCCCAGGAAAGTGGCTGATTACGCGGCAATCCTGGAGCCCGAAGTGGAGCGCGCTTTTTCCACCGCGGGCGATTATCAGAGTTTTTTTATCTACAAGGGCAAGCGTTACTCCCATATTTTTGATCCCAAAACAGGCGCTCCCCTGGATAACCACATGGCAAGTGTCACCATCATTACGGAAAAGGCCCTTCTGGCTCATCTAGTCAGCAACGCTTTTTTTGTACTCGGACCTGAGAAGGGCTTTAATCTAGTCGAGGCCTTAAAAGAGGATGGCGTGGAAGCTGTCTGCATTGAGGAAAAATCAACGGAGCAATTTATTCTAGGTGGATCGGAAGGCACTCACGCTCTCATGACGGAAATCAACGTATGACGATCCTGCGCCCCTCGCTCAACGATATTTACGCGCCGATTGATAAGGAGCTAAAGGCGTTTTCGCAGAGCCTGGAAAAAGAACTTGCCTCTCAAGACAATCTCATCAGCGCGATTCATCAACATCTTCTCAAAATGACCGGAAAGTTCCTGAGGCCCGTTCTGACTCTCCTGTGCTCCCGCCTGGAGAACCGGAATAACCCCAGCGCCATCCAATTGGCAGTCGCGATTGAGTTAATCCATACCGCGACCCTCGTTCATGACGATATTATTGACAATTCGGAGCTCCGGCGCAATCAGCCGTCGATTTATTCCAAATGGGGCAGGGAGATCTCGATTGTTTCTGGCGACTATCTTTACGCCAAGGCTTTTCTGACACTAGCAGGTCTCAAGGATGTCTGGGTCAATCAGGCCTTTTCAGCGTGCGCGCACGTCATCTGCGAAGGGGAGATGAAGCAGATAGAAAAAAGAAATAATTTTCTTATGAGCGAGCAGGACTACCTAAAAATTATCCAGCAAAAAACGGCCGTCCTCTTTCAGGCGGCCTGCATGGGTGGGGCCTACTTCTCCGGAACGAGCAAGGAGAATATCGAAAAAATGGGCGATTACGGTTTACAGCTGGGCATGGCGTTTCAGATCGTGGATGACTGCCTCGACTTGATCGGCGAAACCGAGAGCCTTGGCAAAACAGTTGGGCTGGATATTTATAAAAATGATGTGACGCTGCCTCTCCTTTACCTCTTCCAGGGTCTAAAACCGGCCGAAAGAGAGTCCGTCCTTGCCGAGATTCAAAACGGCGGCCCTGCTCTATTTGAGAAAATAAGAAAATTAGCCCTGGAAAGCAAGTCAGTCGAAAAAGCCATGGACAAAGCCCGGGAATACGCGGAAAAGGCCCTGGAGAACTTAACCGGCCTAAAAGACTCACCTTACAAAGAAAGTCTCGCTCAACTGGCCGTTCACTGCCTCGAAAGAGCCCGCTGATTGAGGCGGGCCGAAAATTGACAGGCCCCCCAAAACAGGTTATTCTAGCTGTCTTACTCAGCACAGGAGGACCCGATGTTTGGAATTGGAATCTCAGAGCTTCTCGTCATTTTATTGGTGTGCCTGCTCCTTTTTGGCGCTAACCGTCTGCCCGAGATAGGCAAAAGCCTAGGGGAAGGAATCCGCGAGTTCAAGAAATCACTCAAGGACGCTCAGGACGAGAAGTAGCCCGCCTGCCTTTTAAGATGGAAACCGTTAAAGCCCACAACCAAGAACGTGTCATTGTCGCCATGTCCGGCGGAGTGGACAGCTCTGTCTGCGCCTACCTCCTAAAGGAGCGTGGTTATGACGTCATTGGGGTTACGATCAAAACCTGGACCAACGACGAGTGTAAGGATGAGAAATCCAAGGGCTGCTGTTCCATCCGCGACATAGATGACGCTCGTTCGGTCGCGCGCCGGCTCGACATCCCTTACTACGTGATGGACCTGTCCTCCGATTTTAAGGAAAAGGTCATTGATTACTTTGTAGATGAATACTTGGTCGGCCGAACCCCCAATCCCTGTATTGAGTGTAACCGTCACATCAAGTTCGGCATCCTTCTGGACAAGGCCAGGGAGCTCGAGGCGAGCTACGTGGCGACAGGGCATTACGCCAGAAAAGGGTTTGACGCTAAGGAAAAACGCTTCTATGTTTATGAGGGGGCCGATGAATCAAAGGACCAGTCGTACGTTCTATTCGGACTGACCCAGGAGCAGCTTTCAAAGACTCTTTTACCTATCGGGGAAATGAAAAAAAGCGAAGTTCGCGCCATTGCCGAAAAACTGGGGCTGCGCGTTTTTGATAAGCCTGACAGCCAAGAAATCTGCTTTGTAAAAAACAAGTACACGGATTTTGTAAAACAATACGCCCCAACGCGTCTTCCCGGCGAAGGCGTGTTTGTCACAACCGCGGGCGAGGTGATAGGGACGCACCAGGGAAGTCATGAGTTTACGATTGGGCAAAGAAAACGCATCAAAATTACTAATGACGATCCTTATTTTGTCACAGCGATTGATCCCACGACAAACCGCGTCACCATCGGGCCCGAAGCTGATCTTTTAAAGGGCGAAATGACCGTGGGGCGCGTCAATTGGCTCCTGAATCCCCATCTAGGGGAAATTACGGTCAAAATAAGATCCAGGCACTCCAAAACCGAGGCCAAGATAACCTCTATTGAAAAGCAGGATGTTCACATCAAATTTCAATCCCCCCAAAAGGCCGTGACCCCCGGTCAAGCCGCCGTGTTCTATGACGGACCTCGCGTCATTGGCGGAGGATGGATAAAATAAAAGTTTAGGCGGTGTAGCTCAGCCTGGTTAGAGCATGCGGCTCATACCCGCAGTGTCACTGGTTCGAATCCAGTCACCGCCATTTTTTTCGCCACCGGTTAACTCATCGAAAGGGAGCATGAATAAAGAAAATTTTCCACAAACGGTATTTGCCGACAAAAAGGGGAAGATCTTTAACTTTCCCGGGCTACGCGCCTGTGGGATGAAAGCTGGCGTTTTTTCAGAGCTCGATCCCGCAGAATTCATCAAGCTGCCTTCCAAGGCTGAGCTTTTTATGCTGCCGGCTCGTGAGCCGGTCGGCCTTGACCCCCAAACAGGAGACCCGGTTGCCCTAGAAATTGATCCGTATTCCAAAAAGAAGGAGCCTGTTTTTGCTGTCGCGGCCTTCAGCCCTCCCGGGTACACGTTGACCCATAGCGCCGCTTATCGAGAAAAACCAAGCGCGGCACTTCTTCCGCTTTTCGCGTATGGCCCGTGCGCCTTTTACAAGGGCCATTTTTATATTTCGGCTATTCGAACCGATAAGGGCCTGCGCCATAATGAGGAGTTTATGAGCCTGGGAGAAATAGGGAAGGGCATCGGAAGTTTTAAGAAACTTTTTCCAAAAAATAGGCTCATCCCGCATCTAGCCAACTGTGCTATGGTGAATGCCTGTGCCAATGCCAAAAATTTTTTTCTTGGCCGTTTTGAGGCCCCGATCCCGGTGTCACCTGTCTGCAACGCCCAATGCCAAGGCTGCATCTCTTTTCAGCCGGCCGGAAGGGTGCCGCCCACACAAGTCCGCATCGACTTCACGCCGACTCCCGAAGAAATCGCGGAAATCGCTCTCCACCACATTGAGTGCGCACCAGATCCGATCGTTAGCTTCGGCCAGGGCTGTGAAGGGGAGCCGACACTCGCGGGAGACGTCATTGAGAAAGCCATCCGCCTGATACGCCAGAAGACTTCCAGGGGCCTGCTCAACATCAACACCAACGCCAGCCGCCCTCGGACGCTCGCCAAGCTCTTTGACGCGGGCCTCAATAACGTTCGCGTGAGTGTCAACAGCGTTCGCGAACCTTACTATTCGCGCTATTATCAACCTCGGGGGTATTCTTTTAAAGAGGTCTGCGAATCTGTTTCTGTCGCCAAACGCGCGGGAGGATTTGTTTCCATTAATTATCTTTCAATGCCTGGCTTTACTGATTCGGCGGAGGAAGCGCGAGCCCTGATGGACTTCATCTCCATTTACCGAATTAACATGATCCAGTGGCGTAATTTAAATTACGACCCGCTGCAATATTTTAGGGACCTCAAAATCCCCATAGGGGACGTTAAAATGTTGGGGATGGGGAAGCTCATTCGTGACCTGAAGAAAAAATTTCCGCGTCTTTTGACCGGCTATTTCAACCCACGGAAAAGCCAAATAAAGACTCGGTCTAAGCGCTTACTTATCAAGAATTAGTTTAGGGTCAACCACGACGTGCTTAATTTTAAGATTGCGCCACGTGTACGTGATATGCACCAACCCATCGGCTGATTGAATGATAGCCGGATAAGAATACTCGCCAGGTTGGCTTTCCAGTGTTAGGCAATTATTCCATGTTTTTCCTTGGTCCGCCGAGACTGCAACACTCAAAGGGGTGCGGCCGGTACGCGTCGGATTGGAAACGAGCAGGCATCGACCATCCGTGAGTGTGACAGCGTCGATGCCACTGTTTGGGTTTGAAAGTGCGGTGGGCCTTAGTCGGGTCCACGTATTCCCGCCGTCGGTTGACCTAGCTTCCAGAAGAGGCTGAGCCAAAAAGGGATTGGGCTGTTTGCTTCGGCAAAGCATTAAAAGGCTTCCTTGTCCGAGATCGAGAAGGGTGGGCTGAATAGCAAAAAGACCTTCCTCATTCATAGGCCCAACAACTGCCCACTTAACCCTATTAAAAAAATCATCAAACATTAGCGGTCGTATCCCTTCCACAAAAACTTTCCAGCTTGTACGGGACTCAACACTCGAAGGGCAGAGGAGGGTCCCATCCGCTTGCTCAATGGGCTTATTCTTGGTCGGGCCCAATATTCCCTCAGGGAGAAGTCGTGGTTCGCTCCAAGTCTTGCCTCCATCGGACGAGCTGGAAAGCATTCCACGCCAGCTTCGGGGGTCCTTTCCCGCTTTACAGAAGAGAAGGAGTGGGCCATTTTTTTGTTGAAACAACACCGGGTTTCTTGCCGCAAAGAAGGGCACTCCTTCAGCAAGCGAAACCATGGCGACGGGTTCTGTCCACCCGCCGGCGTGTGAGTTAAGTTTCGAAACATAGATCTTTGAGCGGGGGTCTTTTCCGCCTTTTCCCGCGTGCCAGGCCGCCACCAAGCCCATGGGAGTCTCGACAATCGTTGAGGCATGGCATTCCGAAGCCGTAGGAGCAGCCTCATTAAAAATGAATTCTGACTTGATAATCGGGCTGATGGTTGAGTCGTGAGTGACGGCAAATGCCGTACCGGCAAGGCAGAAAGCCAGAAGAGTCGCTATAATTTTATATTTATTTTTCATACCATTTATAGGCTATTATAGCCAGATCAGCCTAGGTTGGCTACGACAACCTAGGATAAAATAGTGTATAATTTTATAAGACGCTGAGGGGGACTGTCATGGCGGAAATGCTTTATACAGGGGCTGAGAAACGGCGATATAAAAGAACTACGAAGCCTGTGGGGGCCATGATTCAGATTCCTTCGGCCACCGTGCTCATGAATTGGGAGACGGTGTCCGTTCATGATACGGGTGCCGGCGGCATGTACTTTCTTCACAATGAAGAGCTTATGGTTGGCTCGCTTCTCAATTTCAAGATAAGCCTCTCGCCGGAAAGCCGGACTATCCGCTGTATAGGAAAAGTGTTACGGGCAAAAAAAGTAGGCAACACCGATACCTTCGGGATCGCGGTATGCTTCGTTGATATTGACCCCTCTGACATGAACCTGATTAATATTTTTGCCGACTAATTTTTGACTTTTGGCTTAAAATTGTTATACTATTGTCAATAGAAGTTCATCACTTATGGAGTCCACAATGAAAAAGTATATTTTCGTCATATTTGTGCTTTTTGCGCTGTTATCATTAAATAATTCATTCGCCGAGGAAGCTGTCACTGAGACCGTTGCTCCCGCGACCGAGGCAGTGACTGAGGAAGTGGCTGCGCCGGTTGAAGAAGCCGTGGAAGCACCCGCAGCTGAAGAGGCTACAGAGGCACCCGCTGAGGAAGCTCAAGTAGCGGAGAACCTGGAGTTTGTGTCTGGCGAAATCACCGCTTTGGATGAAGCGGCAAAAACCATTACCGTGAAGCTGTATGGCGAAAACGAGGCCAGCGCCAGCGAGAAGGCCCTTTCCATCAAGCTAGATGACACCACCGACATTACGGATGGGGAGCAGGACAGGGAATTCAAATCCTTGGCCATTGGCACTGAAATAGACGTGGAGTATGATCCCGCGTCAAGCAAGGCCACCTATATTTTTGTTTATTAATTAAGCGGCTTTTTGAACCACTGCTAACACGGGTAAGCGCCGGGCGTCTTTGAATGGCCCGCTCTTATCCGTGTTTTTGTTTTATCGGGAACTCCCATGCTTAAAAAACTACTTCAGGAGATAGACATTGCCAACAGGCGCTATCGACTTCTTAAAAGGGGGGACCGCGTGGTCGCCGCTGTATCGGGAGGTCCAGATTCCATGGCACTCCTCTGGCTTCTTTCAAAATTGCAACGCAAGTACCAGCTCAAGATTATCGTGGCGCATCTCAATCACGGGCTTTTAAAGAAGCAAAGCCAAAAGCACCTTTCTCTCGTAAAAGAAACGGCTAAAGCGCTCAACCTTCCTTTCAGCGCGAAAAAAATTGATTTAAAGACCTTAGCTAAAAAAAATAAACGCTCCCTTGAAGAGATGGGGAGGATGGAACGCTACCGCTTCTTTGAAGACGTCGCGAGAAAATTTGGCGCCAATAAGATCGCTACGGCCCATACCCTGGATGACCAGGCCGAAACGATGCTCTTGAGAATTCTAAGAGGCTCGGGACTCAGGGGGCTAGTAGGAATACCCTGCAAGAGAAAACAGGGCGGGCAGGAGGTGGTGCGGCCGCTCCTATTTTCTGAAAAAAAAGAGCTCCTACTTTTTTTAAAGCAAAACGGCCTGCGCTTCGCCCTGGACAGGAGCAATCAGAATGTCCGATTTACCCGAAACAGGGTCCGCCATGAATTACTGCCAAAATTAGCCGAGCTTTTTAATCCTCAGATCAAGCACACACTCGCCAACCTTCAGGAAATCTCTCAGGAAACCCAAGACCATCTTGAGAAGGTTTCGCGTCGGGCGTTGGCGGGATGCCTCGTTAAGAGACGTTCCGGAAAAAAGAGGGTTTCGCTTGAGCTTTCTCAGCTAAAGAGGCTGCACCCGGCAGTCTTGCGCGAGGTGTTATTTCAGGCGCTTCTGGCAAAGAGGGGGGACTTGAAGCGTCTCGGATACAGCCATATTGCCGGCATTATAGACATGATCCATTCGCCAGAAGAATTCCTCGAACAGCACCTTCCGGGCCCTCTCATCGTCAAAAAAGGCCAAGGCACCTTGGACTTGATTGACACTCGCTCCAAATAAGGCTATAATCCTCCTGAATTTATATAACTCCGTGTCATTACAATAGAAAGGGACGTTGATTCATGTCGAAAGTTGAACTTGGGCCCAATGAGCCTCTTGAAAAGGCTCTAAGACGCTTTAAAAAGAAAATCGAACGTGAGGGCATCCTCAAAGCACTCAAGGCCAGGAAGCACTACGAAAAGCCTAGTGAAATAAAGCGCCGCAAAGCCCGAAGCAGTAAAAATAGAAAAAAAGTATTCTAACGGGGGAGTCATGGCCGAAAACCATGAGAAATCCCAGGGCTTTACCATCAAAAAAAAAGTAGACGAATCTTGGAAAAATTCCGTAGATAAGGAGAAGCTAGTACCTTCTGCGGATGCCGCGGAAACGTCGGTCCCACCTCCGAGTCCCGCTTTCCCTTTTTTTATTTCATCGCTCGGCATGCAGGCGCTCGTTGCTTTAGGCGAGCTCCCCGACCCCGTCTCAAAAGAAAAGGGACTCGACCTGGCGAACGCCAAGTACCTTATCGATACCATTCAAATGCTGTCCCAAAAAACAAAGAACAACCTTACCCAAGAAGAGGAATCGATGCTGCAGGGCCTGTTGTATGAGCTCCAGATGAAGTTCGTGGAAAAGAGCCGGGCCGCCTGATGCTTCTTTACTTATTGGCTCTTGCCGGTTTTGCCCTGATTTGCCTGACGGCTTATTTTATGCTACTGCGTTCTTTTCGCCGTGAGTTTTCATCCGTCGAGGGCCGCCTCAAAGAGGCTGCGGAACGCTTTGTCGGAACAGCCAATGATCGCTTTATTAATGAGCAGACAAGGTCCAAGGCGATGTTGGAGCAAAACAAGCAATCGATTGAGTTTCAGGTCGACAGTCTGAACAAAGAGCTCTCTAAGATCACCACGATGGTCAGTGAATTTGAAAAGGATAGAATCCGCAAGTTTGTCAACCTGGATGAAAAATTAGCGCAGGCGGCGATGGCCACGCAAGGGCTGTCGGAAGTGACGCAGGAGCTAAGCTCCGTAATTGGAAATAACCAGCTTCGCGGCCAGTGGGGGCAACGAATGGCGGAGGATATCCTGCGGGCGGCGGGGCTTGAGGAAGGCATCCATTATCTTAAGGAGAAGTCTCAGGAAACCGTCCTGACGCGCCCCGATTACACATTCCTCCTGCCGGACCAACACAAGGTGTACATGGACGTTAAATTTCCCCTGAATAATTATCAGGAGCTCATGGGCGCGAAGGAAAAAAGCGACCAGGACCGCTATTCCAACGACTTTATACGGGACGTCAAAAACAGGATCCGCGAGCTTAAAAAACGTGACTACATCAACCTTGAGGAGCAAACGCTCGACTATATCATTCTGTTTATCCCGAATGAGCAGGTTTTTGGCTTTATCCACCGCTTTGCTCCAGGGATCATGGATGAGGCGCTGTCCCAGAAGATACTACTCACGTCGCCCTATTCGCTCTACGGAGTCCTTTCAATTATCCGCCAGGCGTACGACAATTTTTACTTCAAGAAATCAGCCGGTGAGATTCTAAAACTCATAGGACAATTCCTCGAAGACTATGAAAACTTCAAGAAGCGGTTTGTCGAGCTCGGGGAAATCCTCGATAAGGGCAAGGACAAGTACTTGGAGGTCAGTGAAAAGAGCTTTAAGCGGCTGGATATGAGGATACGGAAGCTAGAAGACTTCCGCAAGGGACAGGAGAAGCCGGAAGACGCCGAGTCCGATAAAAATCATCAATTTATTTTGCAATAACGGCTTGTTTTTTGTTATACTGCAGCTACAAATATGAATCCACTGACTGACGTCAGCGAAATTTCTGAGTTCAAAGTCGGTTACACGCCTAAACGCAGCTCTATTCCCATCATTTCAATCGAGATTTTAAAACTTTTAAATAATCCACGGACAGCCTCAATCTCTCGAAGGTACTCCAGATGAATAAGCTCGTGGCGACCTTTACTAAAAACAAGTTTGAAGAAGTACAGGTGCAGATCAAGGAATTCAAAGGCTACGATTTGTTGGACATACGAGTTTACACGGCCTCCAAAGAGGGTGGAGAAAAAATTCCCACAGGCAAAGGGCTGTCGTTAAATGTTTCTCACTTTCATGATCTTAAAAAGGCCATTTTAGAAGCTGAAACAGTGTTAAGGGAGAATGACCTTCTCAATGAGTAAGCTAATCGAATCACTAAAAGCAGGCGCGAAAGAATTTTCCAAAAAACAGGAGCCTGAAAACGGGGGCCTGCAGGATAAAAAAACCAATTACCAGATGACGCAAGAGCAGCTGGCGGATATTTATTTTTCTGGATCTGAGAAAGCCAAGAAATCCGAATACCCGATGGTCATCAAAGTGGTCGAGAAGCAACGGGCAGCGTCACTTTTGCCATGGTTTATCGCTTCTATCGCGTTTTTGATCACCGCCCTAAGCCTATTCTCAACCAAGCGTATTTTTGTGGATATCAAGGTGATTGACGACCGGTACCTGGCGTCTATGCAGAATCCCGCGGATGAAGCTCCCGGCGAAACCTCCGGCGAAAAAATCCCACTTCAAAACTTTACCTTTGAGGGAGCCTCCAAATTAAAAAGCTCCAGAAGCTCAAAGAGTCTCACTCTAGTCAATAGCTCCGTCGCGCCCTTTGCCCGGGCCAGCCTGCGCCTGGAGACCCCTCTGGATTTGTCTAATTCAAAAATTGTTTTTTACGCCAAGGGTAGTGAGGGGGGAGAGAACCTCTCTTTTGCCGTAAAGGATAGGGGAAATATCCTTGCCTTTGCCAAGGGAACGGTGAATCCTTTCCCTCAAGGCCTAACCACTGAATGGCAAAGAGCCGAAATACCTCTTCTGGAGGTCGAAAAAGGGTTTGACCCAAGAAATGTCAGCAGTCTGCGTTTTGAGTTTGGAGCGAAGGACACTAAAAACAAACCTGGAGATACCGTATTTGTCCGGGATCTTCAGGTGGTATCATCATAAATCTAACGAGGAGGGCGGATCTATGCACGTAATCGCATTGTCCAATCAAAAAGGCGGCTGTGGAAAAACAACGTCAGCGATCAACATCGCCGCTTCTCTGGCGTCTCTCGGAAAAAGAACGCTTTTAATTGACCTCGACCCCCAGGCGCATGCCACATTTGGTTTGGGAATACGCAGTGAAAAGCTGGAAAGTTCAATGTACAACGTTTTGACCGAGCAGCCCGGCAAGAAGAGAAATTTTCTGGAGAATATTCTCGTGCCGATCGATGGCCATCTGGACCTGGCTCCTTCCCATATCTTATTGAGCACGATCGAACAGGAATTTACGAACAAGGATGAGTCGGTTTCCAAATTACACGAAGTTCTGACAAGCCTCTCATTTCCTTATGAGTACGTGGTG
This sequence comes from uncultured Planctomycetia bacterium, assembly GCA_964503765.1. Lineage (GTDB taxonomy): Bacteria > Omnitrophota > Gorgyraeia > 2-02-FULL-51-18 > 2-02-FULL-51-18 > CAZDBQ01. The sequence goes on from CAZDBQ010000010.1 coordinate 19,234, forward strand.
ATTGACTGTCCGCCGAGCCTAGGTTTTCTAACATTCAACGCGCTTCGGGCCTCAGGCACTGTCATTGTGCCGATTGAGCTGGGCTCTTTTTCCCTGATGGGGGTGAGCAAGCTCCTGAGCATGATAGAGCTTATCCGAGTGAAGCTTCAACACACTCCGAAAGTGTTCGCGCTGCCCAC
>CAZDBQ010000011.1:0-18593 GCA_964503765.1 uncultured Planctomycetia bacterium
GACAGGACCTGTCTCGAAGACCAAGACACCGGCTCTTGACGCGTTTGGGCGCGATTTGACGCGCCTTGCCAAAGAGGGAAAACTTGATCCCGTGATTGGGCGCGATGAAGAAATCGACAGAGTCATGCAGACTCTCTCTCGCCGGCGGAAAAACAATCCCGTTTTGCTCGGTGAGGCGGGTGTGGGGAAATCCGCCATTGTGGAAGGCCTCGCCCAGAAAATAGTGAGCGGGGATGTTCCCGAAATTTTGAAAAATAAGAGGGTCATCACGCTCGACCTGGCTCTCATGGTCGCGGGCACCAAATACCGCGGCCAATTCGAGGAGAGAATCAAGGCCGTGATGGATGAAATCAAGCGAGCCGAAAATATTATTATGTTTGTAGACGAGCTGCACACGCTGGTTGGCGCCGGCGGCGCTGAAGGCGCCATCGACGCGTCCAATATTTTAAAGCCGGCTTTGGCCCGCGGCGAGATCCAGTGCATTGGGGCCACAACGCTGGACGAGTACCGCAAGTACATTGAAAAAGACTCTGCTCTAGAGCGTCGTTTTCAGACAATTATGGTGGACCCGCCTTCGGTGGAGGAAACGATCTTAATCCTGCGGGGTTTGCGGGACAGATATGAGGCGCATCACAAAATAAAGATTCTTGATTCCGCGCTCGAGGCGGCCGCAAAGCTGACAGACCGCTATGTCGCGGGCCGCTTTTTGCCCGACAAAGCGATTGATATTATTGACGAGGCCGGCGCGCACGCGAGGCTTTCCACCCACACCGCGCCACCCGAGGTCAAAGAGCTTGAGAAAAAGCTTGAGCTTCTAAAAAGGGAAAAAGAAGACACGATCAAAGAACAGGATTTTGAAAAGGCCGCTTCACTGAGAGACCAGGAACGAGAACTTCGCCGTTTACTGGATAAAACCAAAAAAGACTGGGTGGAAGCCCGGTCCAAAGTGGAGCTTGAGATAGGCGAGGATGATATTGCCAGGATGATATCTAAGACAACCGGCATTCCCGTTTCGCGCCTTGAGGAGAAAGAAAGCGCCCGCCTTTTAAGAATTGAGGAAGAGCTGAGGAAACGGGTCGTCGGGCAGGAGGAGGCCATCTCCTCCATTTCGCACGCGGTGAGACGTTCCCGCGCGGGACTTAAGGACCCCAGGCGTCCGATTGGGTCTTTTATATTTCTAGGGCCTACGGGTGTGGGCAAGACACTGCTGGCCAGGGCGTTGGCCGAGTTCATGTTCAATGATGAAAATGCTTTGATCACGTTTGACATGTCTGAGTACATGGAAAAATTTAATGTCTCACGGCTCGTGGGGGCTCCTCCGGGCTATGTGGGTTATGAGGAGGGCGGACAGCTTACGGAGCGTGTGAGACGCCGGCCGTACTGCATCGTTCTTTTGGACGAAATTGAGAAGGCGCATCCGGATGTGTTTAATATGCTTTTGCAGGTGTTGGAAGAGGGGCGCTTGACGGATTCACTGGGCCGAAAAGTTGATTTCAGAAATGTACTTCTTATTATGACCTCCAATATCGGAGCGGACTTGTTGAAGAAACAGGGAAGCATCGGTTTTAAAACTCCGGAGGTCTCCGGCGACTACAAGGACATGAAGACGAGGCTTCTCGAGGAAGTTAAAAAGACGTTCAAGCCTGAGTTTATCAACCGTGTGGATGAGACCGTGGTGTTTCAACGGCTTACCCGTGAGGATCTTGAGGTAATTATTGAGATTGAAGTCGATCAGCTTAGAAAGCGGCTCAGCGAGCGGGATATTGAGATTCAGCTTGATAAAAAGGCCAAGGATTTCCTGATTAACAAAGGGTTTGACCAGATGTATGGCGCCCGGCCTCTCAAGCGGACTATGCAGAAATACCTCGAAGACCCACTGGCGGAAGAGATGATCTCAAAGAGGATCCGACCCAACGAAATCGTTCACGTCTCGGTCAAGGACGATGATCACCTAGTTTTTGAACAACGCGCCAACGTAGCGTCACAGTGAGCCTAAGCAGGTGAAGGCTGTAAAAGAAAGAAAAAAGTTACTCCGCGTTTCGGTTTTAATTGTTTTGTTTCTCGCCTGTGCCTTTCTATTTCTGAGCACGAGAAAAGAAGCGATTAAGAGAGAGTGCACTCGTTTCCTTGAGGTGGGCCTCGGCCGCAGCATCGAGGCGGATGTGAAAATCGGGAAAATCAGCGGCCACATTTTGGGGTTTGTCAGCTTTAAGGACATTGAAGTCAGTGAGCCCTGGCTTCCCACTGAGCGGGGCGTGTTGTTCAGGGCCAAGGAGATCCAGTTCCGTTATCGGCTTCTGGATTTTTTGTCTAAAAAGTTTGACGCGAAGCTGGAGGTGGAGGTGAAGAGCCCCGAAATTTACTGGAGACCGCGGCTGGGCCTGAAAAAGCCCAGCTTTCCTTTCTTGGGGTGGATGCGGCAATGGGCTCTTTCCCAAAAAAGGCAGGTAGCGGTTCGCATTAAAAATATGTCGTTTGTACTTGGTTATGAGGAAAAGAAATTTAGCGGCATTGATATCACGTATGAAGATAATTCTTTTCAAATAAAGGTCCCTGTGACTCACCTGACACTCGCCCAATTAGACATCTCATCTGAAATTTACGTTGAAGGGCGCTTCGAATCAGGCCTAGGGGAGGGGCTGGATTCGTTACAGGGCACGATAAGGACCGAGGGGACTATTATCAATTGGCAGCCGCTTCCGCATGAGTCTTCGTTTGATTTTATTTTTTCTGAAGTAGGCTTTGGCGTCACCTCTAATAATTTTATGGGCGGCGTTGAGGTGACGGGGGAGGTTGATTTCACGAACGATTATTCGATCGATTTTTTAATCAAGGCACCGGCTTACCCCCTCTCTAATTTAGGGCCCTTCTTGGGGGCAGGCTCGAATTTTTCACCGCAGGGGCGCATTGACCTTGAGACTCATTTTCATGGCAGCCCCTGGGCGCCTAGTGTTGAAAGCCGCGCCCGCATCTACAAAGGCTGGTTGACCCAAAAGGATTTTAAGGCGATGGATGTCAATGTGACAGGAGTTTATCCAACGGTTCACCTCGAGGATTCAAGGATCCTCTTGGAGGACGGATCTGTGATGCGTTTTGCTGATAAAGTGATGGAAGCTAAGGAGTTATTTAAGGAAAAAACCTACGAAGCGCTTGTCGACGAGGCGCAGCAAGACACGGTGGTGATGGGGGACTGGGAATTTAGCCGCCCGCGCGATAGCAAAGACCAGCCTGAGTTTTTAATGCAGAGGTCGTTGGGAGAAAAGGCGAGCGTTCATTTTAGAAAGTTCAACGATCAGGAGGAAACTCTGGACTCCTTCGAAACTCGGGACATGGAAGTAGGTTTTGAATACCGGCTAAGGGCCAAAGATTTTCTTAAGCTTGAATTTCGTGAGGACGAGGAATTTGTCGGAGTGGAAAGAAAGATGAGGTTTTAGTGAAGGCGTTTGTGCGGGCGATAGGCGATAAAGCCGTGGGCAGTATTTTATACGCAGGGGGCGCGTTCATTCTACTCGCGCAGACCCTATTTTGGATCCCCGTGCCGCCCTTCGGTTCAAAGCTGGTGTTTCAGCAGATGGTGAAAATCGGCGTTAATTCTCTGCCCATTGCAACGCTCACCAGTTTCTTTATCGGGGTAGTGTTGGCTCTTCAAAGCGCTTACCAGATGCAGAAGGTCAACGCCGAAATGTACATTCCAAGCCTCGTGGCGATTTCTATGACCCGTGAAATCGGCCCGGTTTTAACGGCGCTTGTCGTCGCGGGGCGTGTGGGCGCCTCTATCGCGGCGGAATTGGGAAGCATGAAAGTCACCGAGCAGATTGACGCCCTGGAGGCGTTGGCCACCAATCCGGTAAAGTACCTGGTGACCCCCCGTTTCATCGCGCTTTTTACGATGTTGCCGCTTCTTACAATTTACGCCGATGTGGTGGGTATCTTCGGCGGGTACCTCGTTTCGGTGTATAAATTAGGCTTGTCGCACGCGTTGTATATCCGGATGACATTTGATCCGCTTGTCCTGAAGGATATTTTTACGGGCCTTTTTAAGACGCTGATTTTCGCTGCGATTATCTGTATTATTTCCTGTTATGAGGGGATGCGGGTGGAAGGCGGTGCCGAAGGAGTTGGGACGGCTACGACAAAGGCGGTAGTGACCTCCTTTATCCTGATTATCATCGCGGACGCGTTTTCAACAGTCATTTTTTACTTTATTACTTAAGCCACTATGATCGAGGCAAAAAAGGTTAACAAGTCATTCAAAGGCCGCATGGTTTTGAACCAGCTGGACCTAAACGTGGCGAAGGGTGAGACGCTCGTGATTATCGGTCGGTCCGGCTGTGGGAAAAGCGTATTCCTAAAGCACATCATTGGTATTATGAAGCCCGATGAGGGGGAGATTTTGGTGGATGGCGTTAACGTCGTTCAATTATCAGCCAAGGAGATTAATCAATTCCGCCTAAAGTTTGGAATGGTATTTCAGGGAGCGGCGCTTTTTGATTCGATGACGGTTGGCGAGAATGTGGGGTTTGGCTTGACGGAGCATACCCAGCTCAGCGAAAAGGCGGTCCATGAGCGCGTCGAAGAATCCTTGGAGCTTGTGGGGCTCAAGGGTATTCAAAATCTAAAGCCCGCCGAGCTTTCCGGGGGCATGAAGAAGCGGGTCGCGCTCGCGCGGGCTATTTGCACACAGCCTGAAATTTTACTTTATGACGAGCCGACAACAGGGCTAGATCCCATCATGGCGGACGCGATCAACGACTTGATCATTCAGATGAATGAGAAGCTGAAGATCACATCGCTCGTTGTCACCCACGACATGACAAGCGCTTACAAGATTGGAGCGCGTATCGCGATGATGTATCACGGAAGGATTATCCAGATTGGAAAGCCAGAGGAAATACGTAATTCTAAGGACCCCGTTGTGAGGCAGTTTATAACGGGTTCGGCGACGGGACCGATGACGGATGTCGCGTTCAAGAGTTTTGAACAAACAGGGGGAGAACAACGATAATGAAAAAGGGCAACCTTGAGCTCAGGGTAGGTATTTTTGTACTCATCGCGGCGATGGCTTTGGGGCTGCTAGTTTTTAAGTCGGGAGATTTTTATTTAAAGCCGGGTTATACGGTCCGCCTGGTGTTTGATTACGTGAGCGGGATTGAAAAAGGCTCGCCCGTTCATTTAGCGGGTGTCCAGGTCGGCGAGGTCACCGATATCCGGGTCGTAAGAAACGAGGAAGCCCTGACTCAGGTGGAGATCGACGTGCGCATTAACCAGGGAATTTTCATTGAGGAGGACGCGGAGGCCAGGATCAGCAGCCTCGGGCTTCTTGGAGAAAAATACGTCGAAGTTTTGCCTGGCAGCAGCGGTACCAAGACGGTCTCAGACGGCAGTACGATGATAGGGAAAGCACCTCTGGTATCCGAGAAGCTTTTCCAGTCAGGAAGCCGGTTGATCGAGAAGCTGGATTTAACGGTCGAGAGCATCAATAAGGTAGTGGCAGACCCCCAATTTCAGGCTTCCGTGAAAAATACATTCAGTAAGACGGAGGCGACCTTTACGAATGCCGAGGTGGTCACCAAGAATCTGATGGAAACGACGGATGACTTGAAAGACGCCGCGAAATCGGCGCGAATCGTTTTGGGCAGGATGAGGGACGGGGAGGGCAGTATTGGCAGACTTCTGAAGGATGACACGATCGCCAAGGATTTGGAGGCCTTTGTGAAGGACATCAAGGCCAATCCCTGGAAATTGCTAAAAAGGAACTAAATCAAATGACATTTGGATTTATTCGAATACTTTTTGTTCTCATATGTACGATCGTGGGGTTTCAGCTCGGGAGCGTATTTCAGGGCTTGGGAAGCAGCTGGGCGTTGATTGGAGCGGGCGTTGGAGCGGGGATAGCTGTCCTCATCATTCTAGTTGAGAGCGCGATGGGAAAGGTGTCTCTCCGGGGTCTTTCGGCGGCGGTTTTCGGCCTTGTTTTAGCACTCATCATCTCTAAATTTTTGACAGGCGCCATTGACCTTATTCCGGACCTGGATAAGGGCATCGGGTCCATTTTCAAGCTGGTTTTAGTCCTGGTCCTTTCCTATTTGGGGATGGTACTGGCCATGCGCGGAAGAGACGAGTTTAACCTGATTGTGCCGTACGTTAAATTTGTCCGCCAAGACCAAAAGGACACAGTCCTTATCCTGGACACCAGCGTCATCATCGACGGGAGGATATTAGATATCTGTCAGACAAAATTTTTAGAAGGCCGTTTTGTGGTTCCGCGTTTCGTATTGAAGGAGCTTCAACAGGTAGCGGATTCCCAGGATGCCTTGAAGCGAAACAGGGGCAGGCGCGGCCTGGATGTCCTCAATAAATTAAAGAAAAATCCTAATATCAGCATGAGGATCCATGAGGAGGATTTTGCGGATATCTCCTCGGTAGACGAGAAGCTCGTAAAGCTCGCCAAGCTTCTCGACGGGAAAGCGCTCACGACAGATTTTAATTTGAACAAGGTGGCGGAATTCCAGGGGGTGACGGTTCTCAATATCAATGATCTGGCCAACGCGCTGCGGCCGGTGGTGATGCCGGGTGAGACCATGGAAGTGAAGCTTGTTAAAGAAGGCAAAGAGCATAACCAGGCGATTGGCTATCTTGATGATGGAACAATGATCGTAGTGGACAACGCGAAGCACTTCTTGGGCAATAGCCAGAAAGTGGTGGTCTCTTCTGTTTTGCAGACGTCGGCGGGACGCATGATTTTTGCGAAACTTGAATCCGACAAGTCGCATGGCGGATGAAGGTAGCGGCGATTGTACCGGCTGCCGGGCTGGGGAAGCGGCTTAAAACAAAACGGCTCAAACCGTTTGTTGAGATTCTCGGGAAGCCTCTTTTAGCTCACACGCTGGTTAATTTGAAGAAGTCGTTTCACTTTGAAGAAATTATTTTGGCGGTGTCTCCATCGCAGTCAGGGAAGATTCACCGGCTGCTCCAGCGGTTCGGTTTGAGTGACGTGAAGGTGGTTGTGGGCGGCAAGACCCGAGCAGCGTCGGTAAGAAACGGCGTTAAGGGCGTTTCAAAAGATTGCGGCTGGGTGCTCGTGCATGACGCGGCGCGTCCTTTGGTAACGAAGGCCCTTGTAAAGCGCCTGATAAGCTCAGCGAAGAAATCAGGGGCCGCTATTTGCGGGCTACCGGCAACCGCCACCGTTAAAAAGATTGACGCTAAAAAAAGAGCCATTATCAAGACGGAAGACCGGCGCGGCATTTATCTAGCGCAAACGCCTCAGGTTTTTAAGAAGCAGCTTCTCCTGGGGCGGTACCAAAAGCTCGGGCGAAAAGCTTTCCAAGCTACGGATGAGGCGGCCCTTTTTGATGGGACCCGTGTTCGTGTGAACATCGTGCAGGGGGATGTTCGGAACGTTAAAATCACAACCCTCGAAGACATTGAGCTGATGAAATTTTATCTAAAGAAAGGTGTTGAATAATGCGGGTAGGGATCGGTTATGACATTCATGCGCTTAAGAAAGGCCGGCGCCTAGTCCTGGGAGGGGTGACGATTCCTTCGTCCAAGGGGCTGGTGGGCCATTCGGACGCGGACGCTCTTTTTCATGCCGTCATTGATGCTGTCCTGGGAGCGATGGGAGAAGATGATATCGGAACTCATTTCTCCGACAAGGACAAACGTTTTAAAAATGCCGATAGCGCTCTCTTCGCGAAGAAAATCAGGGAAATTTTAAAAAAGAAGCGTTTGAAGGTTGCCCACATTGATTCCACGATTATCGCGGAAGCGCCTAAATTGTATGATTTCAAGCCAATGATGCGGGAGAATCTCGCACGTGCGTTTGGCGTGCCGGTCAGCCGCGTCGGTGTAAAGGCAAAAACCAATGAGGGTTTTGGGCCAGTGGGCCATCACCAGGCGATTGAGTGCTTGGCGGTCGTTAGTCTAGAGGGTTAACTCATGCAGTGGTTACAGTTTCTGATCGTTGCTTTATTCGTTTTGGTGGTGGTGAAGGTATTCGTCTATAAGTTATTTTTTAAAGACGAAATCAACGCTGTCCTCGAGAGAGATCCCGCCGCTACCGGACAGCTTTCCGTCATTCTGACCTATCCCGGCCTTCACGCGCTTTTTTATTACCGCGTGGCGCATCTCATCACTCAATGGCAAATTCCTCTTTTACCACGGCTGATTTCACAGGCGGCGCGCTGGCTTACCGGAGTCGAAATTCACCCAGGCGCAGTCATTGGCAAGGGACTTTTTATTGATCACGGAATGGGGGTCGTCATCGGAGAAACGGCGGTGCTTGGGGAAAATGTGACTCTTTTTCAAGGGGTCACGTTGGGCGGGACCGGGAAGCGTAAGGGCAAGCGCCATCCGACTCTCGGAAATAATGTCGTTGTTGGGGCGGGCGCCAATATTTTAGGGGATATCCATATTGGGGACAATGTGAGCGTGGGCGCCAACGCCGTGGTGGTCCGGGATGTGCCTGCGAACTCCACCGTCGTAGGGGTTCCCGGAAGAATTACCAGCCGCGAAGGCAAAAAAGTGCAGGGAATCAATCTGGACCACACGAACCTGCCTGACCCTCTGACGCAGGCCCTCGAGAAGCTCCAGCACGAAATTGATAAGATCGAAGGCGAATTAAAAGACTTCGGAATATCTGAAAAAGACGATAAGCATAAGAAGTAAGCTTGCCTTTTACCCCTCGAAAGAATTTATGCCATTAAGAATTTATAACTCCTTAACCAAACAAAAAGAAGTATTTGCGCCTCTTGAACCGAATGTCGTCAAAATGTACGTTTGCGGCCCTACGGTTTACGATGAGCCGCATATCGGACACTTGCGGTCGGCGTATGTTTTTGAGGTCATGCGGCGGTACTTCGAATTTTCAGGACTCCAGGTAAAATTTGTCCGGAATGTAACGGACGTTGATGACAAGATCATCGAAAAAGCCAGGGGACTCGGGGGAGCGGACTTGAAAGGGGAGGCAAAAAAGATTTCCGAGAAGTACTATGACAGCTACCTAAACGCTCTAACTGAGTTGGGCATCAATCCTCCGGATAACAAAACGGTCTTCGGGCCAAAGGCCACTGAGCATATAAAAGAAATGATCGCGCTCATTGAAAAGCTAATCGCCAAAGGCTCCGCTTACGTGAGCGGCGGTGACGTTTACTTTGAGGTCAAAAGTTTCGACGGTTACGGCAAGCTTTCCCACCAAAAAAAAGACGCGATGCTGGAGAGTGTGCGGATCGATCCTAATGAAAAAAAGAAAGATCCGCTCGATTTTGTGTTGTGGAAAAAGTCTAAAGAGGGGGAGCCTGCCTGGTCCAGCCCCTGGGGCGAGGGCCGTCCGGGCTGGCATATCGAGTGTTCCGCGATGAGCATGAAATATCTGGGAGAAACCTTCGACATCCACGGGGGCGGGCTGGATTTAGTTTTCCCGCACCATGAAAACGAGATCGCCCAATCCGAATGCGCGACCGGGAAACCATTCGCGAAACAATGGATTCATCACGGACTCATCACGATCGACGGCCGTAAGATGTCAAAATCCCTTCATAATTACGTGACGCTGGAGAATCTTCCCAATCGAAAGGGGCGGGATGTCGAGGCGCTTCAAGAGTTGAAGCTGCTTTTTCTAGGGACTCACTATACGGCACCTCTTGATTTTTCAAAAGAAGGCGCGGACCGGACCCGCTCCATTCGCGAACGGTTCTTCTTTTTCTTTGAAGAACTTAAGCAGTTGGGTGATTATGACAAAGCCCCGGTAAATAAAGGCTATCAAAACGCCTTTCGGGAGGCCATGGACGATGATTTCAACACTCCCAAAGCGCTCGCGGTGATGCATGAAATGGTCGATGAGGCTTGGAAATCAAAGGACACGCAATTCCGATTAAGCGTAGGGAAGACGCTTCAGTCGGATTTTGGGCCTATTTTGGGGCTATTCCCCAAAGAAGAATTAGTTTTCGAACCGTCTGATTTCACAAGAAAGATTGGAGCCGAGATCCAAAAAAGGGACGAGGCGAGGAAGAAGAAGGATTTCAAAGCCGCGGATGAAATACGCAACCGCTTGCTCGCGGAGGGGATAGCCCTTACAGACTGGCCAGACCGGACAACGTGGAGACGTTAATGAAAAAAAGGGGCATCCTGATCACATTGGAGGGCAACGAGGGAAGCGGAAAGTCCACGCAGATAAAGCTTCTTGGGAGTTATTTGAAAAGAAAAGGCTACTCTGTTTTTGTGACGCGTGAGCCGGGAGGAACGCGGATTGGCGATGGCATCCGGAAGGTCCTTTTGGACAACAAAAATAAAAAAATGACCGCGGAATGCGAGACGTTGCTCTACATGGCGTCGCGCGCCCAGCTTGTGGAGGAAGTGATTAAGCCAAAATTAAAAGCAGGGAACATTGTTCTTTGCGACCGCTGGCTTGACGCGACGGTGGCCTATCAGGGATACGGCGGCGGGATTGAGGTTTCCTGGATTAAGGCGCTCGGAAAATGGGCGGTCCAGGGGGTTAAGCCTTCTCTGACGCTTTTTTTGGATTTGCCGCTCTTGGCTGGTTTAAGGCGGGCGAAGAGTCACAAGGCGGCCGATCGAATGGAGAAGAAGGCAATTTTGTTTCACAAGAACGTGAGGCGCGGCTATTTAAAGATCCTGCGCGAAGAGCCGAGCCGGTTTCGTAGAATTGCGGTCGGAGAAAAGGAATCAGTTCTGAGGATTCATGAAAAAATAAAGAAAGCGGTACAGCGTGTCCTTTAGCAGCCTGAAGGTCCAGCCAAGGGTAATTTCAATCTTGAAAGGCGCGCTTCGGAGCAGCCATCTTCCGCATGCCTTCTTATTCTCTGGGCCGGTTGACTCGGGACAGCGTCAGGTGGCCTTTGAACTCGCGAAGGCAGTCTTCTGTGAAAATAAGAAAGATTTTGAGTCCTGCGACACTTGCTTTCATTGTCGGCAAGTTGACAAGGCATCGCACCCGGACCTTATGATTGTGGAGCCAGCTGAGGATTCAAGGTTTATCAAGATTGAAAGGATACGGGAGCTCATCGGGATGGCGAATTTGAAGCCCTTCCAGGCTAACTCTAAATTTTTTGTGATTGATAGCGCTGAAAAAATGAATGAGGACGCTCAGAACGCGCTGTTAAAGACGCTTGAGGAGCCGCAAGGCAGGGCCTATTTTATCCTGATTACTTCAAGTCAGGATGAGCTTCTTCCGACGGTACGTTCAAGAACGCAGATTCTAGGTTTTGTTCCGGATTCCGTGCGCACGGAGCTGGACCCTGATGTTGAGAAGCTGAAAAAAGAAGTCTTGAGTTACGCGTTGAGGGCAGAGGATTCCCAGCAGCGGCCGCCTGACTTGTCCAAGACAGACCGTGAGACGATCGCCGGTGTTTTAGACTTCCTGATGGAATATTTTAGGGAGCTGCTTCTTTTGCGTGTGGGCGCCGGAGAGCTCATAGGCGCCTCGCTGAGCCTCGGCGAGAAGGAACGACGCGCCGGTGAATATCATGAGGAAACACTTGAGCAAAAAATAGAAATTTTGAGCGAATTTAAGGAAAAGATAAGGCAAAACGTGAACATCAAATTAGCGCAGTCGGTGCTATGGGACTCCTTAGGAAAAGCCGATGCCCGATAAATATTATCTTACGACGCCGCTTTATTACGTAAATTCAAGGCCGCATATCGGCCACTCCTACACCAATATCGCGGCGGACACGCTTGCCCGTTTTAAGAGGCTCGAGCTCGGAAAAGAAAACGTGTTTTTTCTGACAGGCACTGATGAGCATGGCCAGAAAATCGACAAAGCCGCGCAAGCCGCCGGGCTTCCGCCGCAGGAATTCACCGACAAAATCTCCCAGACTTTCCGTGATCTTTGGAAGACGCTCACGATTGACTACGACGACTTTATCCGTACGACGGAGCCGAGGCACATCCAGGCCGTGCAAGCAGTCTGGAAAGGCCTGGAGGCGAAAGATGAGATTTACAAAGACGCCTATTCCGGTTTTTACTGCACGCCCTGCGAGAACTTCTGGAGGGAGTCTCAGCTCCTCGTAGAGAAGGGCCAGAATCTGTGTCCTGATTGCAAAAGGCCGGTGGAAAAAATTGAGGAAGAGAATTTTTTTCTAAAAATTTCAAAATATCAGAACTGGCTTATCCAGCTGTTGAAGACTAACCAGATGCGTGTTTTGCCCGAGACACGAAAAAACGAGGTGCTGGGTTTCCTTGAGAATAACGTGCTACAGGATCTTTGCATCTCGCGCCCCAAAAATCGCCTGGCATGGGGCATTCAGTGCCCGTTGAGCGAGGCACACGTCACCTATGTCTGGTTTGACGCTTTGATCAATTACATCACGGCCTGCGGTTATTCGGCGGATGAAAAGAAATTTAAGAAATGGTGGCCAGCCGACGTTCATATTATCGGGAAAGATATTTTAAGGCATCACGCGGTTTACTGGCCGATTATTCTTCACGCGCTGGGACTCGAGACGCCAAAGACCATCTTCGCGCACGGCTGGTGGGTGCAGGGCGGACAGAAAATGTCAAAATCGATCGGCAACGTTGTGGATCCCGTCGAGATCGTGAATACATACGGGGTCGACCCCTACCGTTACTTCCTTTTAAGCGAGACGCCTTTCGGCCAGGACGGTACTTTCTCCGAAGAGGCGCTGATAGACCGGTTTAACACGGCGCTGGCGAATGACCTGGGAAATCTTTTACACCGGTCGCTCACAATGTGCGAGAAGTATTTTGAAGGCAGCGTTCCCGCGCAGGTTTCTTTGAAATCTCAGGGGGATTTGCGCAAGGGTGTCGATGGCCTCGTGCCGAAACTTGTTTCGCTGATTGACCGTCTTGCGTTTTCAGAGGCGTTGGCTGAAATATGGGCGCTTGTGAATAGAGCCAATAAATCAATTGAAGAGAAAGCCCCTTGGAAACTTTCAAAAGAGGGAAAGGTGGAGGAGCTAAAAGCCGTCATCGTAGAGCTTCTGGAAGTCTTGAAGGCCGTCGCGCAAGCTGTGTGGCCCTTCATGCCCACGACCGGTGAGGGGATTTGGAAACAGCTAGGCATTACAGAACCGATCGAGAAAGTCCCCTTTAAGGAAAATATGTGGGGCTATTTTGAAAAAGGCGGCAAAGTCGCCAAAGGCGCGCCTCTTTTCCCCAGGATCGAGACTGAGAAGACCAAAAAGTAGTATGGAAGCTTATCTAGATTACAACGCAACAACCCCACTTGATCCTCTTGTTCGGCAGGCGATGGAGCCTTTTATGTCCGGCGCTTTCGGAAACCCATCCAGTTTTCATAAGAAAGGCCAAGCCGGCCGCCACGCAATTGAAACGGCCCGTGAACAAATTGCCGATACTCTCAAGGTCGAGCCGGGAGATATTGTTTTCACTTCCGGGGGAACGGAGGCGGACAACCTTGCACTGAAGGGAACAATGGAGTGGCTTTCGGATAAAAGGAGGCATCTGGTTGTTTCCGCCATTGAGCATCAGGCGATCCTGCATCCCGCGGAGTATCTCAAGAAAAATGGATTTGAAGTCAGTATTGTTCCCGTCAGCCGAGAGGGCATCGTAGATTTAAACGCTTTAAGAGCTGCCGTGACGGATAAGACAGCGCTAGTCAGTATCATGCACGTCAACAATGAGGTCGGGACAATCCAGCCTATTCAGGAGGCTTCGAGAATTGCGCATGACAAAGGTGCTCTGTTCCACACGGACGCCGTCCAGTCATTTGGGAAGCTTCCCATTGACGTCGAGGAGGCGAAGGTCGACATGCTCTCGGTCTCGGCGCATAAGATTTGCGGACCGAAGGGGGCGGGGGCTCTTTTTATCCGTAAGGGGCTTAAGATAAAACCTACGGTCCATGGCGGCCACCAGGAAAAGAATATCCGCCCAGGCACTGAGAACGTATTGGCGATTGCGGGCTTTGGCCGCGCTGTGCAGCTTGCCGCGCAAAACCAGAACGAGGAATCACAGAGGGTTCTCAGATTGAGGGAGAAGCTTTTCTCTGGTCTTCAGGCATCGGTCCCCGGCATGCATTTAAATGGCGACCTTAAAGCGCGCATCTACAACACACTCAACATCTCCTTTGATGGACTTGACGGAGAAACGCTGCTTATGAATTTAGACTTAAAGAATATTTACGTCTCAACGGGTTCAGCCTGCACGGCAGGCTCGGTCGAGCCATCCCACGTGCTAATCGCGATGGGAATTCCCGAGAAGTTGGCCCGCGCCGCCATCCGCTTTTCATTGGGGCGCTTCACTACGGCTGAGGAAGTCGACTACGCCCTAGCCGAGATCCCGTTAATCGTTGAGCGCTTGCGGAAATCCTCGACAGGGAAAAATAGATGATAGTTGATACGCATTGCCATTTACATTTTGACGCGTTTGATCCGGACCGCGAACAGGTAATCCAGCGCGCAAGGGAATTTGGTGTGAAAGTAATTGTCAACGTGGGGACGGACCCCTTGACCAACGAGGCCTCTTTTAAATTAGCCAGCCAGTACGATTTTATTTTCGCCACCGCGGGGCTGCATCCCCATCATTCCCACGAGGTCTCGGACGAGGGTATCGAAGCGCTAGAGGCTTTTGTCGCTAAGACAAAGCCCGTCGCGATAGGGGAAATCGGTTTGGACTATTTCAAAAGTGAAGCCGATCCGGAGACGCAGAAAAAAGCATTTATCCGAATGCTGCATCTGGCGTTGAAGAGTAACTTACCCGTGATTGTCCACTCAAGAAACGCTTTCAGGGATACGCTGGATATTCTGAAGGCCGAGACAGCAGGCAAGCTCAAAGGGGTGATGCACTGCTATTCCTATGACGAGACCTGTTTAAAGGAACTCTTGGATTTTGGATTCCTGGCGTCATTTACGTGCAATCTCACATTTAAGAACGCGGGGACGCTGCTGGACGTCGCCAAAGCGATTCCTTTGGACCGCATGATGCTTGAAACGGATGCTCCGTACTTAGCGCCGCAGATTTATCGAGGGAAGCGCAACGAGCCATCCTGCCTGGCTCATTTGGCTCAATTTCTAGCTGAGGCACGGGGCATATCTCAGGCCGAGCTTGAGACGGTGACGAGTAAGACGGCGATTGATTTTTTTAAGCTAAAAATGCCGAATGAATAAACTCATCTCACTTCTGAAACACAACGCCGCGACGTCTTGGATGCTGGTGTTTGTGCTGCTCTTTTACTCTCTGATGTTGTTTGGCGGGGGCTCTCCCAAGAAAGAACCTGCCGGGGAAGCCGTCAAGAAGACGGAGCGAATGACCTCTCGTGAGTTGAAGCAGCGCGAGGAGCTCTTCAAAAAGAATCTTCAGGCCAAGCCTGATCTTATGGCCGTTGTTTCCCTGTCGTTACTGGCGGTTCTTTTGACAGGCCTTTTTCTCAATATTTATTTTTTAGTAAAGAAAGCGAGGGGGGTGCCCTTGATTTCCCAATCGCTTTCCCATGGCAGCGTGGGGTGGGGGTTGCCTGAGGTGTTCCAGGTTTTTGTTTTTCTATTTTTTGTCGAAGCGGTGGTGCTTACACTTGAAATCTCCGCGTCGGTTTTTTTTAATCTGAAATCGGTGGAAAAAGATTTCTTTCTGATGGTCAATAGCCTGCTTAGAGATATATTTGTGGCGGGTTTTGTGGTTATTTTGGTGAAGAGGCGTTTTGGGCAGCCTCTCTCGGAGATCGGCCTCACTACGAAGCATTTTTTCAAGAATCTCAAGACAGGGTTTGTGGGTTATCTGGCCATTATTCCGTCTCTTTTTTTGCTGCTCTTTATTTTAGCCGCGATCGCGCAGCTTTTTTCATACGAGCCGCCGCCGCAGCCGGTCGTTGAGATGTACTTGAAGGAGTCAACCGAGAAATACCTGATCTTTTTTACTTTTTTTGTTGCGCTCGTAGGGCCTGTGATCGAAGAGATATTTTTTAGAGGATTCACTTACAAGGCATTCCGGACGCGCTTTGGCGTCAAAGCCGCCATCCTCGCGTCCTCGGCTATTTTTGCGCTCTTGCATATGAATTTTATCGCTTTTGTGCCTATATTTTTTTTAGGCATCTTTCTTGCCTATCTTTACGAAAAGACGGGCTCTCTGGTACCGTCCATGACCGTGCACATGCTTCACAATCTGATTATGGTGTTCTTGACGCTCGGATTTAAGTCGCTTTCTGTGTGAGGATGAAAATGAAGAAATCAAAAATCTTACTTAAGGACGTAGGGGAGTTTGGGCTCATAGAAAGCCTGAGGAAGGGAATCCGTACGGATCACTCCGTGCGTTTGGGAATCGGGGATGACACAGCTATCTTAAAAGCAGATCCCCGAAAAGAGATTCTTTTCACGACCGATATGCTGATTGAAGGCGGGCATTTCAAACTGAGCGAGGCGACAGCGTTTCAAATCGGGTGGAAAGCGATGGCGGTCAATATCAGCGACATCGCCGCGATGGGAGGTTTGCCTACGCATGCGGTCGTGGCGCTCGGATTACCCAAAAATCTTCCGGTGAGTTTTGTAAAAAATATTTATAAAGGGATGAACGCGGTTGCGCGGTTATTCAAGGTGAATATCGTCGGAGGAGATACCAACCAGTCGGATAAGCTCGTGATAGCGGTGTCGCTCTTGGGCGAAGTGGACAAGGGCGGGGCAGTCAAGCGGCAGGGGGCCAGGCCCGGAGATATTGTGTTCGTGACGGGTTTTCTTGGCGGTTCCTACGTCTCTAAAAAACATCTTACGTTTACGCCCAGAGTTAAGGAGTCACAGTTTCTGGTTAGCCATTTTAAGGTAAGCGCTATGATTGACGTCTCCGACGGTTTAGCTTCGGATATCCGAAGGATTGCCGAAGAAAGCGGAGTAGGGTTCGTCTTGTCCAAGGAAGCGATCCCAGTTTCCCGGCACGCGAAGAGCTTGGAGCAAGCCCTGACTGAGGGAGAGGACTTCGAGCTTCTTTTTACCCTTCCGGCTCGGGAAGCGTCACGCCTAACGGCGCATACCTTTACGGAAAAATTAGTCCCTTTTCATCCGATTGGGAAAGTGGTGAAGAAGCGCTTCGGCATCCGCTTGGTAAGGGACGACCGGAAGAGCCAGCCGCTTCTATCTCGGGGTTTCGACCATTTTAAATGAAATCATTAACCAGCTTAACGTTTAAAAGTCAGTCGCCGAAGGAAACAAAAAAGATCGGCAGAAGAATAGGGCTGCTCCTAAAATCAGGCGATGTAGTCGCGCTTACAGGAGATCTTGGGGCGGGGAAGACGACGCTTGTAAAAGGGATTGCTAAGGGTCTGGAAGTTTTCGGTGAGGACGAAGTGGTAAGTCCTAGCTTTGTATTGATTCACGAGTATGAAGGGCGGGAAAAGATTTACCATATTGATTGGTACCGTCTAAAATCCATTGAGGGCGCGGACGCGTTATTGGCCGACGAGTGCTTTAAATCGGGCGGCGTCACGTTGGTTGAGTGGGCCGAGCGGGGCAAAAATATTCTACCCTCCGAGCATGTTCGGGTCCACCTGCAGCACAAGGGTCCCCAATGGAGGACGATCCAGGTGTCGGTTAAGGGAAAGGGGCATGGGGATTTTTTGGGGCTGTTAAATCGCAAGCCATGAAAATATTAGCGTACGAGACCTCCAGTGAAGTTTTGAGCGCCGCTCTTTTTGACAATGAGAAAAAAATTGGAGAGATCGAGTCTCCGCTTTTTACCAGGCATTCGGCGACGTTAGCGCCCCGGCTTGATATTTTGCTCAAGTCTCATAAAATGAAGATGGATGAGATAGGGGTGATCGCCGTGGGCCTCGGCCCGGGGTCCTTTACTGGTCTTCGTGTGGGGATTACGACCGCAAAGGTCCTCGCGTATGCTTTGAATAAGAAGCTCGTAGGCGTCTCAAGCCTTGAGGCGTTGGCTTACGGCGGACTAGGGAATCGAGAGAGCGCTATCGCCGTTGCCCTGGACGCGAAAAAAGGGAAAATTTACGCCGCGCTTTACAGCAACGCTTCTCAGAAACTGCGCGCGGTTAAGAAGCCTGCTCTTCTTAAGATTGAGGAGTTTCTTGCGGGAATAAAAACGCCGACTCTCTTTCTGGGAGACGGCGCCGTCCTTTACCGCGAGAAGATAGCCGGTGTAAAAAAAGCCCCATGCCGGGTTCTGGACGATAGAGCGTATCTGTTTCCCAAAGCGTCCAATATTGCTAGGGCAGCGCTTGGCCTGATCAAAGAGAAGAAATTTACAGATCCTTTTAAATTGGAGCCTGTGTACCTTCATCCGAGAGATTGCAATGTCACAAGGGCGAATGTTAAATCTTAAATGTTAAATCTAAAATTTAAATATGCATAAAAAGAATCTTTTGTTGTGGTCAGAAGTGAATCTGGATCACTTGAGACACAATTTAAAAATCATCCGATCCAGCCTCCGGCCTCCGAAGGCGGGAATTTTGGCTATTGTGAAAGCCGATGCCTATGGCCATGGAATGAAGTCAGTCGCTCGTGTGCTGGCTGATAAGGGCATTAATTTCTTCGGCGTAGCGAATATTGAGGAAGCTGTGGAGCTGCGAAAAGTTTGTCCCACCCAGAAAATTCTAGTTCTTGGGAGTTTTCACAGGAATCAGCTTCCTTCTTTCATCCGTTGGAAAATTACGCCAA
>CAZDBQ010000012.1:0-5490 GCA_964503765.1 uncultured Planctomycetia bacterium
CCATGGCAAAGAGCGGGAACTCAACGGTTCTGTGGTGGCTGGGATGGATCGTATTAACGATCTTATCTTTTTTTGTGTCATGCTATTTTTGGACGGGATTCATCGCCGCCCGCGTGGGAAACATGCAACAACCGGGCGTGCCTGTCCTTTGGGTCACGGCCGTTTTTGGAACCTGGATGGTGCTTCTAGTACCGCTCATTATCGTGATGTACAGTAAGGTGGATAAAGCGTATGAGGATAAGCGAATCGAGCGAGAGGTCGACCAATTCAATAAAGCCAAGGCGGACTTTAAAATAAACAGTGTTTTAATCGACGCGCCCCAAAGGCGTCTGTCGTCCCAACTGACGGCCAAATTAAAAAAAGTTCCGGAAGCAATTAAGCGGGGGCATCTTGTCACGGCCATCCTGCGGGACGGCAGAAGAATCGAGAATGTTTTTGTGCTAAACCGAAAAGAGGTTTTGGGAGTTTACGGGTTGGAGAAACTTTCTTTTCAAATCAACGAAATCGTGGACGTTGATCCGGCGAATCTAGACACACTTCCTGATTTTAAAACGGAAAACTGGCTCCGCTTGGACGGAGTGGGGAGCAGCGCTTGAACGAAACGACCGAAAAAAAAACGCAGGAGATTCAAGAGGCTCGCGCTCTTAAGCTTCCGCGCAAGAAGGCGCCCCCCAAGCTTGCCGTAATTGTGCAAAGCGGTTGCACCGGCTGCGAGGCCTGCATTGTTTTTTGTCCTGTTGACTGCATTGAAATTATTCCGGGAGTGGAACACGCGCAGTTTCAGCAAATCGTCGAAGTGGATCTTGCGCGGTGCATTGGCTGTGCCCTTTGCGCGAAACATTGCCCCTGGGATACCATCGAGATGCTTCCCTACGAACAGGGCCTGAAGGACGCCCCTTCTCATACCCTAAAATCTATCTGCGGGCAAAAAACAGATTCTGCTGCGATTCAATAAAATTAACCACTTCCTGCTCAAGATGTGTCCGATTGAAATGATTGATCTCAGGGATACCGGCGGGGCTCGTAACATTCACTTCAGTTAAGTACTTTCCAATCACATCAATTCCCACAAACCAGAGGCCGTACACGGATAGTTGGCCTGCCATTTCTTTCACCAGCTTGCGGTCCCACTCCGTAAGGGAAGCGCGATGCATCGAGCCTCCGACGCTTAAGTTGGCCCTAAAATCAGAAGCCGGCGGAGTCCTAGTGAAAGCCCCGAGGGCCTTTCCATTTAAGATCAGTATTCGTTTGTCCCCAAAGAGGCTGGCGGGGATAAACCGCTGAATAAGAACTTTTTTTGCCCCAAAATCAGTAGCCAAGTCAAGCAGCGAGGGTAGATTTTTGTCGCCGTCGGACGTTGAAAATATACCGCGGCCTCCTTTATCATCGAGAGGCTTCACTACTACCTTATGACGCAGGCTTTTAATAAATTTTCTAGCTAAGAGCGCGTTTTCAGTAACCAGCGACTCAGGGGCAAAACGCTTAAAAAGCAGGGAAAATGTTTTTTCGTTTGCCATCGCGATGCCTTGCGGGTCGTTTAAGATAAAAACCCTGTCTTTTATCGTTTCAAGGAGCTGCAGCGCGTAGAGGTAGCCGGTATCAAACGGCGGCTCCTTGCGGATAAAAATACAGTCCATCATAGACAGATCTACCGCCTCTTTGCCCAAGAGGGAGGGCAGATACCCTTTTTTTACGTCTAATCTCGCGGGGGTCAGAAAAGCATGCGGCCCATTTTTTTGCCAAAGGAGGTTCTGGCTCTCAAAATAAGAGACCCGGTGGCCGCGTCTAACGAGCTCTCGCATGATCCAAAACGAGGAATCCTCGTCGACCTTAACCTTTTGGGTGGGATAAAGCAGAAACGCTATTTTCATCTTTAGTTCCTTGCGCACAATTTTTTTTTATTATAGCATACTCCCTCACCCTCAAAGGGCTCAAAATGTCATCCAAAACGCGCGAAGCGCATCTTTCTAGAGAATTGCTAAAAGAGTATTTCATCGACGGGTTTAAAAAGCCGCAGGATCTCAAAGTGGGTGTGGAATGGGAAAAACTGGGGGTCTACAAGGATTCCGGTGAGGCAATCCGGTACGCCGGCGAAAATGGGGTGGAGGCGATTTTCAGGGCGCTGGTTAAAAAATTTGGCTGGGAGCCCGTCTTCTCGGGCCCCCACGTGACCGCGTTAAAGAAAAATGACTCTTCCATCACGCTGGAACCCGGCGGGCAAATAGAGCTGAGCGGTAGGAAGGCTACCTCTCTGGACGAGAATGCGTCGGAGCTTTACGCCCACCTAAATGAAATCAAGGAAATCTCAGCGCCCCTGGGAATTGGTTGGCTGGGACTAGGTGTTCAGCCAGTGAGCAGCGCCGAAGAAATGGAGTGGGTTCCCAAAGAGCGCTACGCCATCATGCAGGAGAGCCTGAAAGACAAAGGGGCGCTTACTTACCAGATGATGAAGCAAACGGCCTCGATACAGGTCTCGCTGGATTTCACCGATGAAGCGGATGCGGTTCAAAAGCTGAGGCTGGCGATGAGCTTGGCGCCCATCTTTTCGGCGATGTTCGCCAATTCGCCCATTTCTGGCGGAAAGCCTAACGGTTTTCTTTCCAGGCGCTCTCACATCTGGTCTCAAACAGCCCCCGAAAGAACGGGGATTATTTGGGACGTGTTTAATCCGGATTACACACTGGATAACTACGTTGAATTCGCGCTAAAGGTCCCGATGCTTTTTATTGTCCGCCAGGACCGCTGGATTTCCATGAAGGGAATCCCGTTTCATGAATTTTTAAAAAATGGGGCCGGTGACGATAGGCCAACCCTCGCCGATTGGGATCTGCAACTGACCACTATTTTTACAGAGGCGAGGCTCAAGAAATACCTGGAGATAAGAAGTATCGACTGCCAAAAAACGGAGCTGGGCCTTGCCGTGCCGGCGCTTCTGAAGGGGCTTTTCTACGATGACGCGGCAGCTGCGGACGCTTGGAAGCTCACCGCAGATTTATCTCTGGAAGAGCGCCGGAGGTTATCTTCCGAGGCCCCCGTCAAAGGCCTTAAAACGGGGTGGAAAGGGAAAACGCTGCTTGAACCGGCGACTCAGCTTCTGCAGTTGGCGGACGAGGGCTTGAATCGCCTGACAGAAAGAAAACTTGCCTCACACAATGAGTCAAAATATCTGGCGCCCTTGAAAGACCTTCTCTTGAATAAAAAAATGACGCCCGCCGAAGTGCTGATGGAATGTCTCAACGAAAAGGGCACTGGTAAGATGCCCGCCAAAAAAATTATCGAGTGCGCGTCGATTTAACTCCTTAGCTTGTAGCCCATCCTAAAAAGCCATTCCACCCAGACAAAAAGTCCCACTGCCAGCACCGCGGCGAGCACCATCGCGAAAATAACATTCACGTCCGAGACCCCGAGCATTCCGTAACGTAATCCGTTTACTAAATAAAAGATGGGGTTGAGCTTCGTAACGATCTGTAAAGGGGCTGGCACCATCTCCAGGCTATGGAAGACCCCGCCAAAATAAATGAGGGGGGTGATGACAAAAGTTCCCCAAACGGATAACTTCTCAAAACCCTCCGCCCAAAGGCCCACCACAAGCCCTAAGCAGGCAAAAATGATCGTCACCACCACGCAAAAATAAGCGACAATAAAATAATTATGAAACGCAAACTGAGTGAAAAGCAAGGACACCCCGTACACGCCGGTGGCCGTGATGAGGCCCCTCGTGATTCCTCCGATCAAAAGTCCGAGCACCATTTCAAAATAGGTAAGCGGTGACAGCAATACTTCCTGGATATGATTGTGCCAACGCGACATAAAAAGGGAAGAGGAGGTATTCGTGTACGAACCTTCGATCAGGTGCATCATGACAAGACCTGGGATCAGGAAATCCAGATAGCGCACACCCTCCACGAGAAGATTGAGATTGCGGCCAATGGAAAAACCAAACACAAAAATAAAGAGCGCCGAGGAAATAAGCGGGGGAACAATCGTCTGGGAAAAAACGACAAAAAAGCGTAAAATCTCGCGCTTGACCAGCGACCTAAAACCAACGGGATTATCAATCATCGGTCGCCTCCTGGGTCAGCTTCAGGTAAGTTTTTTCTAGGCTGTCGTTCCGAATAAGTGATTCCTTGTCCCCGTGATGAATAATTCGGCCCTTATGAATAATCACCACTGTTTTCGAAAGTCTCTCGGCTTCCTCCATATAGTGGGTGGTGAGAAAAATGGTCTTGCCCGCATCATTAATCTCTTTCAAATAATTCCAAATATGGTATTTAAGTTCAAGGTCCGCGCCGGCCGTCGGCTCGTCGAGAATGAGGATCTTGGGATCGTGGATCAAGCCGCGGCACAATAGGAGCCTTTTTTTCATACCCCCCGATAATTTTCTAAAATTCACATCTTTTTTCTCAAAGAGGCGAAAGCGTTTTAAAAGTTCCTGCGCTCTTTTGATCGCTTCTATTTTTGGAATCCCAAAATAACCCGCCTGGTAAACCAACAGCTGCTGAATGGACAGGAAAGGATCAAAATTAAACTCCTGAGGACATAGGCCGATGAGTGGGCGGGTCTTCCGGTAATCCCGTACCACATCCATTCCAAAAACTTTCACGGCGCCCGATTGAAAATTGGAAAGCCCCGTGATGGAATTGATAGTCGTCGTTTTCCCAGCGCCGTTAGGGCCCAAGAAACTTATAAAATCACCTTCCCGGACATCAAAGCTGATGCCGTCCACCGCTTTAAATGTGCCGTAGAATTTGACCAAATCCTGAATGGAGATTGCCGGGCTTGACATAAGGGTTCATCTTAAACAAACAGTAGAGAAGAGTCAAAAGGAATAGCGAGCGGGTGGCGCGAGTGGTGGTAGCCTACATGGTGCAAGGGTTACACTTGCGCCGTGTAGGCTCCACGAAGCGACAGGACCCGCGAGCTATGCTATAATACGCCGCATGAAAAAAAGAGTTCCTCCCAAAAAAATTAAGGCCATTCTGTTTGACTTTGGAAGAGTGCTTGTTGATTTCAATTTCGCGCCCGCATTCCGCCGCCTCTCACGGGTAACCTCGCTCACGCCGGGTGAAATCGAGGATTTTTTCACCCGCTCGGGCCTTGAGGTACTCTTCGACGGCGGCAAGATTTCATCGTCACAATTCTACAGGGAAGTAAAAAAGGGGCTCGGGCATCCGCTGGACTACACGAAATTTAAAAAAGTCTGGAATGAGATCTTCACACCAAAACTTAAAATGATAAAGCTGGTAAAAAAACTCAGCTCCCATTACCGGCTTGTCCTTATCTCGAACACCAACGCGATGCACTACCGACACATCCGCCAGCAATACCCGGTCCTCAATCATTTTGACGAAATCATCGTGTCCTTTAAGGAGAAGGTAAGAAAGCCTGACGAGCGTATCTACCGGAAGGCCATCCGCGCCTGCCGCGCCAAGCCTGAGGAAATTTTTTACATCGATGACAGGCAGGACCTCACCGAGGCCGCTCAGGCTC
>CAZDBQ010000013.1:0-3928 GCA_964503765.1 uncultured Planctomycetia bacterium
CCCGCGCGCCGACACCTCAACGATTTGAGTGTACACCCCGAGCGTGGCACGCGTCAACGCGCCCAGGGGCACCAGAATCCACCACATCGGTTTGGCACGTGGCCCCGCGTGGTGGCCCATTGAGCGAAATCGGGCCACGGGTGAGTCCGAAGGCCGTCGCAGCGGGGCGTTCTTGGCTCTTCCACGCGTGAGAGTGGGGTGGAGGACCCGTGGCATCGCCGCTGCAGGCGGACTTGCGCCCTAACGCGCACATTGGGGCGGGTTCAGGGTGGTGCTCTGGCCATGTGCTCCTGTGCGTTCATGAGGGATTCAGTCCTCTGGCCCAGTCGAGGATGCGCCGTCGCGCTTCGAGGAGGAGATCGAGGGCGGGATGGCCCACAGCGATCCGCACGACAAGCTGGCGAGCGTGCGACAGGACGCGCCCTGGGATGGCAAAGAGCCAAAACCGGATGCTTTTGAGCCGTCGGGGCTTCCACTCCTTGGGCAGAGCCAGCTGCTTCAGCAAAGTGAGCAGATTGAAGGAAAGAATCATGATGGCCCACCAGGCGGCGTTGGCGCCGAAGTGCTCCGACGGGAGCTGTCCCCCCGCGAGGTCGTTCTTCATCACGTCGTGGGCCTGCTCGCTCTTGCCGCAACGCTGGCGGTGCCACTGGATGACCGCATCACCGGGCAGGTCGAGGCGGTTGGTGACGAGGCCGAAGAGCTTGTAGCGCTGTCCCAGAGGGGTGGTGATGGTCTGGAAGGGCAGCTCTCGTTGGTCCTCGTCGATTCCTGGCAGGGTGCCCTGCATCGGCTCGCGGATGGCGAGGAAGCGGTAGGTGGGGGCCTTCTTGCTGTAGCCCGCCCAGTTGGGAACGAAGCAGACCTCCGCCCACTCCTGGTCGGTCTTGATGCGCTGGTCACCGTCTACTCGATAGAGGGGGTGCCAGTCGGGCTCACCCACATTGCAGACCGCCTTTCTGAACTCGCTGTTGACGTCGGCGCTGACCGCAAACGCGATGCGCCCGAAGCCAGGGTGACGCCCCTCGGCCAAGTATTTTAGGAGCTCCACCTCATAACCGGCGCTGTCGCTCCGGTAGCGGACCTCCTTCACCCCAGTGGGCAACATGTCGAGGGCATCTTGGAGCACCCGAAGACCTTGGTAGCCAGCCGGAACGTTGCCGTCGCGAAACTCGGAGTGGAGCACGATCTCTTGTTCGGCCCACCACACGTTCAGGGGCTGGTAGGCTCGGTGCTTCTTGTAGCAGTACAGGGCCTGCTGCTTATGGCTGGCGATGATGGTCGCGTCCTGGTCGAGCGTCGCGATGCGCTGCGGCGAGTGGCGCTGCACTTGGGCTATGAGGTCAGCATTGACCTGGTACAGTCCAAGGAGATGCTGGTTGGGCTTGGGGATGAATGCTCGACCACGTTCCCGCTGCTCTTCCTGGCCCTCGTCGTGGAAGGCCTCGAGGTAGCGGAACACAGACGACGGCGAAGGCACCGCACTGCGGTCCCCCTGCTTGTGGGCCTTGCGCTGGGCACGCTCGAGGCGCCGACGCTCAGTGCGGGGCAGATGATGCAGCCGCGTACGCTGAATCACACGGCTCAACCCCTCGTCTTTCGCCAACACGCGCAGGTCGTCAACGCAGTCGCCACCCGCCAGGTTGAGCAGAACCAGCGTCATAACCGTCGCCGAATCCCGCCACTGGCCCCTCTGGCGCGCCCCGACGTGCTCATCGATGGACCTCAACAGCCCCGCTGATGTGGCGAGATCCAAAACCACCGGCAGGCCGGCCAACCCCGTCACCTTCGACTCACCACGTTCGGCTTCATACTGGTAGGGAAGAGTCTGCTGTGCCATCCTTGCCTCACCTCGTTGGTGTTTCTTTCGCACCGGTCTAAACAGCCGGAAGGCCCGGAAAAGTCCGGGCCGCCAACGAGGTTTGCTAATTTCTTGGTGGGGGATCAGGGGGGCATGGGCAGGGATGATCGGCGTTGCGCGGGGATGAGCGGGTGGAACGCCGGCAAGAGCGCGCGAAGTCAGGTAGGTCCGGCACGCAGGCGTAGGACGAGAAAGCTGGCTTGCGCCAGTGTCGCCGACGGAAGGCGTGGCAGAGCGTTTGTCGCGCAGGGCAGTGCTTGGCGGACGAAGACCCCGGTTGGGTCAGGAACTCTCTATGCGCGGCGCAAGTCCATCCAGATGTGCTGCGGTTGCACTGAGCAGTGCCGCATAGAACCCTGCGAGCAAGCTCCTGAACCGGACTTGGCGTTGGTCCTCGCCTCGCTGGGTCACGGATCGAAATAGGGCCACGAGTGTGCAGGCGATGCGCCGGATGACCAAGAGCGCGAGCATGCCCTGGGCGTCGCCCGTGATCCAGGGTTTGTCGTCTTCAGCGAATGCCGTGTCCAGGATGTTGTGAGCGGCGTTCTCCACCGACCATCGCCAACGGATCACGCGCAGCCACTGGGCCGAGGTGAGCCTGCGGGCAGGGCAGCTCGAGATATAGTAACGGTCCTCTTGCGAGACGAGGTTGCCCTGCCGGTCGTAGCGCTGACTATGGACACGCAGCCCAACGGAGAGATGAGTCCAATCATGCCAACCCGCGATCTCCGTGGTCACGAAGAGCATGCGTTGGAGACTACCGTCGCCGGTAACGTCCTCGGTCCTTGCCAGTGCCTCCTTTGCCGGCAAGTGGCCCAACTGGCGCTCCAATTCGGCCAAGATCGTGGGCTGCTTGGCGTCGAGCCGAAACAGGTACCACAAGCCATGCCCAACCACGTGCTCGGCGTTGGCGCGCGAGCACGCACCGGAGTCGTAGGCCACCATGCGGAAATAGGGTCCCACTCCGTAGGTCGCGACGAGCTCGTGCAGGGCCGTCGCGAAGTGGCCGTCTTCATTGGTCTCGCGCGGAATCGGCGAGCAATCCAAGATGGCCTTGGAGGCGCTGCTGGCCAGCACCGAGGTCACCGTCCTGACGAGTCCTGAAGCTCCCATCGAGCCGCCGTGCGTCTGAACTTGAGAATAGGGATGGTCCAGATCCTCAATGGCCGTGCATTTCCCGTCCATGGACGCAATGCCGAACGGCAGGTCCACCGGTTCGAGTGCCTTACGCCGATGTGCCGCACGAATGACGGCGTGAAGACAAGACCGAAGCCCATCCAGGGGAAGGCGCACCAGCAGATCGCGCAAGGTTGTGTCCGGCACGCGGCCGAAGATCCCCAGCACACGGCGAACGCCTCGCGACAAGGACTCGGTCAATTCTTCCAAGTCCGCCAAGCTGCGTACACCGGCGCACATCCCGACCAGAACGCTATTGAGCAGAGTCGGCAGCTTCCACGTGCGACCTCGTCGGGCACGCGGATCGGAAACCTGGCTAAATGGAACCTCGCGTACTCGCTTCACGAGGAAGCCGGCGAGGCGTTTTCTGAAACGGCCGTCCATAAATAAATCCCCTGGCTCTTGAGAAAAACGGTGCGCTCAAGCACATTCAAGGCGCCACCTTGGCATTGCCGCTGGGATTTTCGTCCGCCAAGACTTATGCCCAGCGCGCGAGGGATAAAGGCCGCGCCGGTCGTTCGGCAAGCCAAAACGACCGGCGCGGCAACTCCTCCCGGTAGGCGCAGCGCCTGCGGAGACTCACCGCCGATTGCGAATTTGAACAGGTGCTTCAGACCGCGCCCAGAGACGCGCGCGGGCACACTCCATCGGCATGCCCACGCTCCAACTCATGCAGATCACCAATCAGTCCTGCGCGCGATGGACCGCGTCGAAACAAGATTTAGCCGGCCTGCGACGCTGAAATCGCAGCAGAGGACGCAACAGAATCACGCACCCGCCGACAACTCTCCTGCTTCGCGTTGCAGCAGCACCCCAGAGAGGAGAGCCACGATGATGTTGCGCAATTTCTACCCATTGGCCGTGTCTCTGTCGCTTATCGCGCTGGCCGTC
>CAZDBQ010000014.1:0-2583 GCA_964503765.1 uncultured Planctomycetia bacterium
AGAGAGTTGGACGCTTGCGCCGATTTCGTGGCCCTTTGGGAGGATACAAGACTCGGCCAAGGTTACGGCCAACCCTCCTTCGGAGCAATCGTGCGCCGATTTTAAGAGGCCCTTTTTCGAAAGCGCCACCAAAAGGTCCACTAGCTTCCTTGCTTGGCGCAGATCAAGACGCGGGGACTTGCCGGATTTTACGTTAAAAATTGTTTTGAGAAATTCAGAGCCTCCCAATTCCTCTTTTGTCTCGCCCAGCAGGATGACCACGTCCCCTTCCTCCTTAAAAAATGAGGTGACCGGTTCACGGCCTTCGATTATGCCCACCATCCCAATCGTCGGCGTCGGATCAATGGCGCCCTTCGGGCTTTCGTTATAAAGGGAGACGTTGCCTCCTGAAACGGGTGTCTCGAATGCCAGACAGGCATCGCGTATGCCCTCGACGCACTTTTTTAACTGCCAGAAGATTTCGGGCTTCATGGGGTTGCCAAAGTTAAGGCAATTGGTAACTGAAAGAGGCTCCGCACCCGAACAGGCGACATTCCGGGCGGCCTCCGCTACGGCGATTTTGGCTCCTTCGTAGGGATCGAGGTAGCAATAGGTCGAATTGCAATCGACCGACATCGCGATAGATTTATTAGTGCCCTTAATCCTGATCACGGAGGCATCGGAGCCCGGCAGGACCGTCGTATTGGTCCGCACCATGTGATCGTATTGGTGATACACCCATTCTTTGCTGGCGATGGTCGGGGAATCCAAAAGTTTTAAAAGCACCGCGTTAAGGTCTCCGGGATTTCCGAGAGACTTCGGGTCAAAGGCCTGGGTTTTTTTTAAGTACTCAGGTTCTTTCTCCTCACGGATATAAACAGGCGCATCATCCGCGAGCCTCTTGGCGGGGATTTCAGCGACAGTCACCCCGTTCTCTTTGACACGCATGAGAGCATCGTCCGTCACGAAACCGATTTCCTCGGCGTGAAGGTCCCACTTTTCGAAAATTTTCTTAGCCTCCGCTTCGCGCCCTTTTTTTAGAATCACAAGCATGCGCTCCTGCGATTCCGAAAGCATGATCTCGTACGGAACCATTCCCGTTTCCCTCTGCGGGACCTTAGCCACGTCAATCTCTATGCCCGTGCTGCCGCGCGAGGCCGTCTCGCAGGTTGAACAGGTAAGCCCGGCCGCTCCCATGTCCTGAATCCCCACCACACAACCGCTTTTTAAAAGCTCCAACACCGCTTCGAGAAGCAGTTTTTCCAAAAAGGGATCGCCGACCTGGACTGCCGGACGGTCTTTCTCGGATTCCTCGGATAAATCCTTGGAGGCGAAGCTCGCGCCCCCCATGCCGTCACGGCCGGTGGCCGCGCCAAGATAAAAAACGGGATTTCCCGTTCCTTCCGCCTTGGCCCTTACAATCTCTTCGCGCTTGGCTAGCCCCAGCGAAAAAGCGTTCACGAGAGGATTTCCCTCGTACGATTCGTCAAAATAGACTTCCCCGCCCGTTGTGGGAACCCCGATGCAGTTTCCGTAAAACGCGATTCCCGCCACGACACCCGATAAAAGCCTCTTGGACGCCGGCTCCTCGAGCTTTCCAAAACGCAGGGAGTTCATCGAAACAATCGGACGCGCGCCCATCGTAAAAATATCCCTTAAGATTCCGCCAACGCCCGTGGCCGCGCCCTGAAACGGCTCAATCGCCGAGGGATGATTGTGTGACTCGATTTTAAATACAATCACCCAGCCATCGCCGATATCCACCACCCCTGCGTTTTCTTCGCCGGCCTTCACGAGCATCTTCTTTCCGTCCTTGGGGAGAAGCTTCAAAACATTTTTTGAATTTTTGTAGGAACAATGCTCACTCCACATCACACTGAAAATGCCAAGCTCCGTGATATTCGGGGCGCGGCCGAGAATCTTCTTTATCTCGCCGTACTCAGCGGGCGTGATGCCATGCTTGGCGATAATTTCAGGCGTGATTTCGATTTCTTGTGTCATCATTAGTTAAGATCCAAAATCGATTTAAAAATCTTAATGCCATCAACTGAGCCAAGCTCTTTCTCTGAAGCGCGCTCGGGGTGGGGCATCAATCCAAAAACATTCCTGTTTTTGTTACAAATGCCGGCGATATTTTCGCGGGAGCCGTTCGGGTTTGCTTCTTTAGTGATTTGTCCCGTTGGGTCTGAGTAACGAACTAAAATCTGGTTGTTCTTTTTCAAATCCTCTAGCGTTGCTTCGTCGGCGAAGTAATTGCCCTCACCGTGAGCGATGGGAACTCTTAAGACCTCCCCTTTCTTGATTTTTTTTGTAAATGGGGTGTCCGTGTTCTCCACACGGATCGTGACGAATTGACAAATAAATTTCAAAGATTCGTTTCTTAGCAGCGCACCGGGGAGAAGGCCTGCCTCAGTGAGAATTTGGAAGCCATTGCAGATACCGATCACAAGTTTGCCTTTTTCAGCGTGTTGGCGAACGGCATCCATCACAGGAGAGAAGCGCGCGATCGCACCCGTTCTTAAATAATCACCATAGCTAAATCCGCCGGGGAGAACCATACAGTCGTATTTTGAGATGTCCCGTTCCTTGTGCCAGACAAACTCC
>CAZDBQ010000015.1:0-7270 GCA_964503765.1 uncultured Planctomycetia bacterium
AGTCCTTTATCTTTTAGGGCTTTATTTCGCGGCTATTTTTAAATCCCTATCGGCAAAGAAGAGCGCCTCTTTATTGAAAGAATTCTTCCATGTGCCGGCGCTCATGCAGGGAATTCTGGATGATTATAAAAAAGAGGAAAAAGATTGGGCGGCGAAAGCGCACGATTTTAATGAACGCTATCACGGCCAGCTTGAGAAGTATTATTCAACAGAGCCCGAAAAAAGGAAGCGATCCCCGAGCGGTTTTTTCCTGTATTTAGGAAGAAATATTAATTACCCCAACGCGCTTGAAGGCGCGCTCAAACTTAAAGAAATTTCCTATATTCCCGCGGAAGGCTATCCCGCAGGCGAAATGAAGCATGGCCCGATTGCCCTGATTGACGAAAACCCTTGGGTGATTTGCATCGCTCCCCAATCTAAGACGTATTCAAAGATGATTTCAAATATTCAGGAAATTAAGGCGCGCAATGGGATCATCGTACCCATCGTGACACAAGGGGATACGGAAATATACAAGCTCAACCCCTCCTACGTGATAGAGGTCCCAAAAGTTTTAGAGATATTTTCGCCCTTGGTCACGATTATTCCGTTGCAGCTGGTCGCTTACTGTGTCGCGCGGGAATTTGGCGAAGAAATCGACCAACCCCGCAACCTCGCCAAGTCCGTCACCGTTGAGTAACGGTCTCCTCTATATAGTAGCCACTCCGATAGGCAATCTCGGTGACATCACGCTCCGAGCGATTGAGACGCTGAAGAATGTGGACCTTATTGCCTGTGAGGACACACGGCATTCGAAGATCCTTCTTGATCACTACGGGGTCAAAAAACCATTGATCAGCTATTTTGATTTTTCAGAGAGAAAGCGCGCGCCGGAACTATTGGAAAAAATAAGAAATGGCGCAAAAATCGCTTTAATCTCGGACGCGGGAACACCCGGTGTCGCGGACCCAGGGTATCGGTTGATTAAGGGAGCGATTGAGGCAGGCGTCAAAGTAGAATCCATCCCAGGCCCTTCGGCCCTTATTTCGGCTTTAGTGAGTTCGGGACTTCCGACGGACCGTTTTACTTTTGAGGGATTTTTTCCCGTAAAATCAGGCCAGCGTAAGAATAAGCTGCTGTCTCTCAAGGATGAGGACCGCACAATTATTTTTTATGAGTCTCCCCACCGTATTTTGAAAACACTTGAAGCGATTCACGAAACACTGGGGGATATCCCCATCGTTGTTGCCAGAGAGTTAACAAAAAAATTTGAAGAAATTGTCCGTGACCGTACGAGTGAAGTGATTAAACATTTTTCCAGCAAGAAGATTTTAGGTGAGTTTGTGGTGCTCTGGAAAAGGGACTCAGAATGAAAAACATCAAGTTCCAGGTTTGGCATTTGAAAGAAAAAAAGATGTATTACCAAGGCTATCAGAAATTTCTGTATGTCCTTCTATGCGAGGATGATCATGGAAAGAACGAGGGAAAGGGCCATCCCGTGAAACGAGCTTCCTACGAGGACTGTGTTTTTTTGGAGACAACGACTTTTTTTGACAAGAAGGGTAGGGAAGTTTTTGAGGGGGATATCGTCCGGGTAAGGCATCAAGGCCAGGATTTCATAGACGTCGTCGATTTGATCCCGGACACGTTTGGCAGCAAAGCGTGCCATCCCCTCCAGAGCATTCTCTCAAGGCACGGTATCAAGGGAAACCCCGAGCACCTCGATGCGGAGGTTATAGGCAACAAGTTTGAAAATCCGGAGCTTTGTATTGACAGCTCCCTTTAAGACAGGTATACTTCCCCGAAGTTAAAGTTTGATTATTTCACCTTTTAAACCGGGTCCTGAGAGGCCCGAAAAGGAAAAGTGATGAGTACTACCCACAACCTAAACCCACGGCTTAAATCTAAGCGTGGGATTTTTCATGTCTAAACTGGTCCTGGACGCCCCTTCCATTGAGCGGTCTGTCATTCGCATGGCCCATGAGATTCTCGAGAAAAACAAAGGCACGGAGAATCTCGTTCTCGTCGGAATCCAGACGCGCGGCGTTACTCTTGCCAAACGTCTCCAAAAGGCCCTACAGGACATCGCCAAAACCGAACCCCCTTTAGGCATTCTCGATATCAATCTCTATCGTGACGATTTGACCCGGGTTTCTGAACAGCCTGTGATTCACAAAACAGAAATTAATTTTGATCTCGACGGAAAAATCGTGGTGCTGGTGGATGATGTTTTATACACCGGAAGAACCGTTCGCTGCGCGTTTGACGCGCTGATCGATTTTGGAAGGCCAAAAAAGATTGAGTTGGCCGTACTGATAGACCGGGGCCACCGTGAACTCCCCATACGGGCTGATTTTGTGGGCAAAAACATTCCAACGAGCGAAGAAGAGATTGTTCATGTGAAATTTGTGGAAACGGACGGTAAAGACGAAGTGGTGGTAGCCAATGGCAACTGAGACTAAAGTTCACTGGACTCGCAAGGATCTTTTATCGCTTGAAGAACTCTCGAAAGGGGAAATTGAACTTATTCTTCAAACGGCGGAATCGTTTAAAGAAGTCTCAAACCGTGAGGTAAAAAAAGTGCCCGCGCTTCGAGGCAAAACAATCGCGAACCTCTTCTTTGAATCTTCCACACGCACGCGGACCAGCTTCGAGGTGGCCGCCAAACGTCTTTCCGCGGATATCATCAATTTTTCTTCCTCAGGGTCTAGCACATCCAAAGGAGAGAGCTTGAGGGACACCGCAAAAAATATCGAAGCGATGCACGTGGACACGATTGTGATGCGGCATTCCTCCTCGGGCTCCGCGGAATACCTGGCGCGTTCAATCAAGGCGGGTGTGATAAACGCTGGCGATGGCATTCACGAGCATCCCACGCAGGGACTTTTAGATATTTTCACGATGCGCGAGAAGAAGAAAAAAATTGAAGGTTTAAAGGTCTGTCTCATCGGAGATATTCTTCACTCGCGTGTGGCGCGGTCAAACATTTGGGGGCTGAAAAAATTAGGGGCAAAGGTCACGGTATGCGGCCCGCCCACACTTATTCCTCCAAAGATAGAAGAACTCGGTGTCGAAGTGAGCTATGACCTTGATAAAATTATCAAGGATCAGGATGTTTTGAATATTTTGAGGATTCAACTGGAGCGGCAAAAAGGCGCTTTTTTCCCTTCGATCCGTGAGTACGCGGCGGAGTACGGGATTTCGGTTGAACGAATGAAAAAAGCGAAAAAAGACGTCATTATCATGCATCCGGGGCCAATTAACCGCGGCGTGGAACTGGCAGGCGAAGTGGCGGATGGGCCTAACTCCGTTATCTTGGATCAGGTGACCAATGGGGTGGCCGTTCGTATGGCCGTCCTCTTTCATACAACCATGGTGGAAAGATGAAAATTCTCATTAAAAACGGGCATGTGGTGGATCCGAAGAATAAAATTGATGAGACGATGGATATTCTCATTGAGAACGATCGTGTGAAGACGGTTTCAGAAAAAATTACTGAGAAAGCGGATAAAGAGATAGACGCGAAAGGGAAAATTGTGTGTCCGGGGTTGATTGATATTCACGTGCATTTAAGACAGCCTGGGTTTGAATACAAGGAGACGATTGAAACGGGCTTACGGGCTGCCGTGAAAGGCGGTTTTACAGGCGTGTGTCCGATGCCGAACACCAATCCCATCGCCGATAGCCGTTCGGACATGGAATTCTCAATCGGGGAAGCCCGGCGGCTTTCTCTGATCCATATTTGGCCGGTGGGAGCGGTGACGTTGAGAGAAGAAGGTAAGGAGCTAACAGAATTTGGGGAATTGAAAAAAGGCGGTGCGGTGGCGCTTTCTGATGACGGAAGGCCAATTTCGGACTCCAACATTTTAAGGCGCGCGTTGGAATATTCCAAAAAATTTGACCTTGTGATCATGGTGCATTGCCAGGATGAGGGGCTTTTTTGCGGCGGGTGCATGAATGAGGGATTGGTGTCGACCAAGCTAGGGGTGCCGGGTATTCCGGCTGAATCCGAGAGTGTGGAAGTTGCGCGAGATATCCAGCTGGCGGACTTGACCGGCGGTCGTCTCCACTTTTGCCATATCTCCTCAAAAAAATCATTGGATTTGATTCGCCAGGCGAAAAAACAGGGTTCTCTTGTCACCGCCGAAACTTGCCCGCATTATTTTCACCTAACGGACGAGGCTGTTTTGCATTACAATACCAACGCGAAAATGAACCCGCCTCTCAGGACAAAAGAGGATGTGGACGCGATTAAGGCTTCTTTGAAAGATGGAACGGTGGACGCAATTTCGACTGACCACGCGCCTCACGCGGAGAGCGAAAAAGACGCGGAATTTGATGTGGCGCCCTTCGGTATCATAGGTCTTGAGACATCGCTTCCACTTTCTTTAAAGTTGGTGGAAGAGAAGGTGTTAACGCTTACTGAATTAGTCAGAAAGATGTCCCTAAAACCCGCTGAGATCATCAAGGTCGACCGTGGGCATCTCTCAGAGGGTGCTTTCGCGGATGTGACCATTTTTGATCCGAATCTTGAATGGGTGGTTGAGAAGGAAAAACTTGAGTCGAAGTCTAAAAATTCTCCTTTTCTTGGCTGGAAAATGAAGGGTAGAGCGACGGATGTGTTGGTAGGTGGAAGGCATGTGCTACAGGACGGAAAGATTATTTCATAAATGAAGAAAGAAGCCATTCTGGCGTTGGAAGACGGAAAAATTTACCGCGGGTACTCTTTCGGAGCGGAGGGAGAAGCCTTTGGTGAAGTTGTTTTTAACACCAGCATGACGGGATATCAAGAAATCTTGACAGATCCCTCCTACAAAGGCCAGATGGTTTGCATGACGTATCCCTTGATTGGGAACTACGGCGTAAATAAAGAAGACGTGGAGCACGAAAGGCCGTTCGTCGAAGGTTTCATCGTGAAGGAAGTAAGCCGCGTTTACTCCAACTGGCGCGCGACGGAAGATTTAGGTTCTTATCTCAAACGGTACGGCATTGTCGGGATTGAAGGAATCGATACCCGCGCACTTACCAAACATTTAAGGGAAGAGGGCGCAAAAAAGGGAGTCATCTCAACGAAGGACCTCGATCCCAAAAGCCTCGTGAAAAAGGCCGAAGCCTCGCCGGGTCTCGTCGGCCGTGACCTTATTAAGGAAGTGACCTGCAAAAAATCCTTCGACTGGAACGAAAAAGGAAAATTTCATGTCGTCGCGATGGACTGCGGGATGAAGCATAATATTTTAAGGAACCTCGAAGCGAAAAACTGCCGAGTACGAGTCGTACCGGCAACCGCGACCGCGGAGGAGATCCTCTCGTTCAAGCCCGACGGTTTCTTTCTCTCGAACGGGCCCGGCGACCCCGCAGCGCTTCCTTATATAGTCAACACGACGAAAAGCCTGATGGGAAAGCTCCCAATCTTTGGCATTTGTCTAGGGCATCAGATCTTGGGTCAGGCCTTCGGAGGGAAGACCTTCAAGCTAAAGTTTGGCCATCACGGCGGCAACCAGCCGGTGATTGATCTCCGAACGAAGGCCGTGAATATTACTGCTCAAAATCACGGTTTCGCGGTGGACGTGGACTCTATCCCTGACAAAAATGTGGTGCTGACACACATTAATTTAAACGATCGCACCTGTGAAGGGATGGAACACACGAAGCTTCCTATTTTTTCCGTCCAGTATCACCCGGAGGCAGCACCTGGGCCTCACGATGCCACCCACCACTTTGATCACTTTATCGAAATGATGAAAGAGTTTAAGAAATGAATTACTTAAGCGCAAAAAACACGGGTGACGCGAGTGGTGGTGGCCTACATGGTGGTCGCCGAGGCGACCGCCGTGTAGGCTCCACGAAGCGGCAGGACCCGTTTTTTTTGCTATAAGCGGTATCTATGCCTAAACGTACAGACATTAAAAAGATTCTCATCATAGGTTCTGGTCCGATCGTCATCGGGCAGGCCTGCGAATTTGATTATTCGGGCACTCAGGCCTGCAAGGCGCTTCGCGAAGACGGTTATGAAGTTGTTCTCATCAATTCCAACCCCGCGACGATTATGACGGATCCTCAGACCGCGGACCGGACGTACATCGAGCCGATCACCATCGAATTCCTTGAAAAAATCATCCAAGCCGAGAGGCCAGACGCGGTGTTGCCGACCTTAGGGGGCCAGACCGGCCTCAACACCGCCGTGCAAGCCGCCGAGGCGGGTATTTTTGAAAAATATGGCGTCAAAATGATAGGCGTGGATCTTCATTCCATCAAAAAAGCCGAGAATCGTGATCTTTTTAAGAAGGCCATGCTAAAGATTGGGTTGGACCTTCCACAATCGGGGCTCGCGCACACGATGGAAGAGGCAAAAAAGGTCCTCGCTGAGATCAAGCTTCCGGCCGTGATCCGCCCTAGTTTCACGCTTGGCGGCTCGGGCGGCGGTATCGCGACGACGATGGAAGAATTCGAAAAGATCGCCGCCTACGGGCTTCAACTTTCCATGACGACGGAGATCCTGGTCGAAGAATCGATTGTTGGCTGGAAGGAATTTGAGCTTGAGGTGATGCGCGACCGCAAAGACAACGTTGTTATCATCTGCTCAATCGAAAATTTTGACCCAATGGGCGTTCACACGGGGGATTCAATCACGGTGGCGCCGGCGCAGACTTTGACTGACGTCGA
This sequence comes from uncultured Planctomycetia bacterium, assembly GCA_964503765.1. Classification (GTDB taxonomy): domain Bacteria; phylum Omnitrophota; class Gorgyraeia; order 2-02-FULL-51-18; family 2-02-FULL-51-18; genus CAZDBQ01. The sequence goes on from CAZDBQ010000015.1 coordinate 6,643, forward strand.
ATACCAAAAAATGAGAAATGCGGCGATCGCGTGCATCCGCGAGATTGGCGTTGAAACGGGCGGATCCAATATCCAGTTCGCGCTCGATCCCAAGAACGGCCGAATGGTCGTGATCGAAATGAACCCGCGTGTTTCACGATCTTCGGCGTTGGCCTCGAAGGCGACGGGTTTTCCCATCGCCAAGATCGCGGCGAAGCTCGCCGTGGGCTACACGCTCGACGAGATCCCTAATGATATTACGAAGAAAACGCCGGCAAGTTTTGAGCCCACGATCGATTATTGCGTCGTGAAGATTCCGCGCTTCGCCTTCGAAAAATTCCCGGGAGCTGAAACAACCCTGACGACACAGATGAAATCTGTGGGTGAGGTGATGGCGATAGGCCGGACGTTCAAGGAGGCGCTCCAGAAAGGCCTAAGGGGGCTTGAAGTAAAAGCGGCGGGATTTGAGTCAAAAAAGGCGACGAAGGACCTCCTTGATCACCTCAAACGTCCGAACGCCGAACGGATCTATTATTTGAAACGCGCGATTGAGGAAGGGATGTCGCTCAAAAAGATCCACGAGATCACGTTCATCGATCCGTGGTTTCTCGAGAACCTCCTTGAGATCGTCGAATTTGAAAAAGAGCTG
>CAZDBQ010000016.1:0-3737 GCA_964503765.1 uncultured Planctomycetia bacterium
GTTCAGATTCATTGACCCCACCGCAACCATTTACTCCCTGCAAGCCACGGTTGGGGTCGTGGTGGTCGCCTTCTGGATTGTGTTCAGCACGATTGCCGCGCCGCTCGTCATCCAGAAAGTTCTTACGAGCGGCGCGCTTGCCGGCGGGCAGCTTTTAGCCGGGGCAGCCAGCAGCTTTCTCCAAACCGCCGCCACCGCCGCAGGCGCAGCCGCCGTCGCGTCCACCACCGGCGTTCCATTTGCCACCGTGGGCGCGGCGGGCATGGCGGCAGTCTTGAGCACGCTCTCGACCGCAGGCGGACACGGCAGCGCCGGCGCAATCATCATCGCCGGTTCAGGGCTTCCGCCGCGCTCCGCTCGCGGTCGGCCCGGCGACGACATCACCGGCGACAAATCCGTCCGCGAACTCATCTCCAAAGGCAAAGGCAACTACTACTGAAATCTATGGAAACCACCGAACTTCAACCTCGTGAAACACCAACCGGCGGCTCTGCGACGCCGCGCCTTGCGCGCAAGCGTTTTGACCCCACACAACTTTTCGCGCAGCGCGACCGCCTACCGTGGTTCTGGTTTTTTGTGGCCGTCGCCGTGACGGTGTTGGCCGCGCTGGACCGTTACCAAATCATCGGCCAGTTCAAGCAACGCGAGCGTGTCGTCATCATTGACCCGGCTCAGACTTACTACATCAGTCCCTTGCTTCAATTTGAGGAGGCGAAAGATTTGCACGTCCAGCAAGCGGAACTGGCGGCCGTCACATTCCTGCAACGCAATCCGAAGGACTTCGACCACCCAGATTTGTTGCGACAGATGTTTCTGAAATCCGCCTTGCAGAAAGCGCAAGACCAACGCACGCGCGAGTCGGTTGAGTTTCGCGCGAAGCAACTTCACCAGAAGTCGGAGATTGCCAAGATAGACATTCTCGCCACGCGCGAGAACGAAATCCTCGCCACCGTTTCCGGCCAGGTCATTCGCACCGGCATTTTTCAAGAGAAGGCGTTCAACGAAGCCTTCAACTTCAAAATGAGTCTCCGTTTGATCCGCAACCCCAATATGGCTGCCAACGGTCGTTTCCCCACCGCTGTCGGCGACTTCAAATATGAAATCACCAATTAGTCTCCTTATTTTGCTCGCTGCAACCGTCGCGTTCGCTGAACCGCCCGAAGCCATTCAGCGTGTCACCCTCGACGAGCGCGCCGTCGTCACCGTGCCCGTCGCAACGAACCGCGTTACCACCATCAGCTTCCCCGGCCCAATCACAGCGATTGATGCCGTTGGCGTGACTGCCGATGGCAAGACGCCAGGACAGTTCCAACTCGCGCACACGAAAGGCTCATCTTTCGTGTCCGTCCGCGCGCTGGCGCGCAAGGCGGCGACGAATCTCAACATTCGATGGAACAAGCGCACTTACGTATTTGAAGTGATCGAAAGCGACGCGCCGGTTCTGGCGCTCAATCTCGAAGATCAAGCGGCAGCGGCGACCGTCCAGCCCGCGCCGCTCGTCACACCGACGCGGTTGCTCGCGTTGCTGGACAAAGCGAAAGCTTTTCAACTGCTGAAGAAGCAGCACTCGGAAGCGGTCGCCGATGCCGAAGTCAGGACGTTTGGCGACAAGCCGCAAGTGACGGACCTCAACGACTACGAAATTCGCGTTGAGGAAGTGTTTCGTTTCAGCTCGGATGACACGCTCGTTTTCCACGTCACGCTGCGGAACAAATCAGACAAGGAGATTCGCTATGCGCCGGGGAGCTTCGCCGTGCGCGTTGGCAACCGGCTTTACCACCAGTCCATCAGCGACGCCCCTGGAGTGCTGCCGCCGAACGCCGCGAGCATCGTCTATTTCGCCATCACCGGCACGCCTGACGGCGGACGAAACGAGTTGTCGGTGAAAAACGAATTCACGGTGCTGGTCACGCGGCTTTCACCACCTCCGCCGGTTGTCGCTGCCACCAATGCTCCCGTTACCCCCGTTCAACCAATTCGTTCTCCCAAAGGCCAGCCATGAAACCGCGCGACTTCCTCAACTTCTTCAAGACCAAGAGCGGCAAGCTGGTTTTGTTCGTGGCGATCTTTGGCGGCGGTTTGTTGCTGTTCAGTTCGCTGCGCAACAAATCCGGCAACGGTGACGACATGGATGTTCGTGTCTCTCGCTCGCAGACGAACCTGACGGACAAGCCGCAGGTCGTGCAAACGGTCTTGCGACCGATGCAGCCGTTTTACCCGCCTACACCGAAGCCAGAGCCTCAGCCGCAGCCGCCGGTCAACCAAGTCCCGAGAATCCCCGTCGAACACCGTCCGCAAGAATCCACACCCGCGCCGCTCGCGCCCATCAGTCTTTTCGCTGACGCCACGGCTGGCGTTGCCGAACCAAAGTCCGTGAGTTCCATCTACGCGCCGTTTGGCCGGCTCATCTCTTGCGAGACCGTCGTGACCGTTGATTCGGCTTCGATTCAGACGCCCATTGTTGGCCTCGTTACCGAGAACATTTACCATGCGGGCAAGTTGGTGATCCCGGCGGGCACGGAGGTTCACGGCACGGCGCAGACTGATCGCCACCGCGAACGTATTTCCAGCGGCAACAGTTGGACGCTCGTTTGGCAGACCGGCGAGGAACTGCAATTGAAAGCTCTCGCACTCGACCGCGAGTTTTCCGGCGACCAGGAAGGCTGGGGTATCACGGACGGAAGCGCGGGATTGCGAGGGCGCGTCATCAAGTCCGACAGCATGGCGGACATAAAACTGTTTGCGGCGACGTTTCTTTCCGGTGCAGCCGGGGCGTTGACCGAAAAGCAACAAACCGTCTTTGGCCCAATCAACAGCCCTTCGCTGGCCAATGCGCCATTTGAAGGCGCGCAAAAAGTTCTCTCGATTTACGCGCAGCGGATTTACGAAGCGATCCAGAAGGACGGTTTCTACGTCCGCGTGCCGAGCGGAAAGCAATTCTACCTTTACGTCGTCCAAACGATTGACCGCGCTGATGCCACGGTTGCCGGCTCAACCAAGGCGTTCGCAGAAGAAGACAAGTCCGCGCCCTCGCCCTCGCCCGCTTTTACCAAATCACCATCAACACCCTTGTTCCAGCCATGAAATATCTCGCACTCATCCCGCTAGTGTTTGTCGCTTCGTGCGCTTCGCGCCCGCAGCTAGTCGTCCGTCCCGCGCCGCCCGCAGCCGTCGAGCCGGTCGAGGCCGTGCGGTATTCGGAAGTGGTCCGCGCTTACTACGTCGGGCGCTTCGTTGACCCGAATCATCCCGAAACGATGAACGAGCAGCACCCGGTCTATCGCATCGAAACTTCCGCGCGATGGAATCTGCACCCAGGTCCGGCGAACACGGTCAATCTCTTGAATCCGCCACCTGACGCGGCGTTCGCGCCGCCGCCTACGAATGATGCCGTGATCGCCGAGATGAATCGGCAGCGCGAGGCAACCGAGCGCGTGATGTCGGAAGCGGTGCGGCTTTCTCGTTCTTACGAGGAGTTGCAGAATATTTTCTCCCAAATGAAAACCGTCGCCAGGAACAACGCACTTCTCGGCGCACGGGTCGCCACTAACGAGCAGCGGGTCACAGATTTTGGGAAGGAGCTTGAGAAACTTTCGACCACGTCGTCACCGCAGACGAATGACGTTCCTGCGTTCGTTCCCGAGCCACCCGACGCGCCCAAACCATAAAAACACTTTGCCGGAGCAGGGCAGATTCACCGCCTTGCTTTGGCGAACACGGCAAATGCCGCGCAACAA
>CAZDBQ010000017.1:0-2990 GCA_964503765.1 uncultured Planctomycetia bacterium
GGGCACTCCTCTTTCCGTGTACGCCGTGTGCCTCATGCTTTTTGTAATGGGCTTCGGGCTTCTTTATCAATCAATGAAGGATCTAAATTTTGGAAAGAAAGGCAGGAAGTTTTATACAGAAGACTGAGTCTCTCCCAACGCTTAAAATTCTTCATGAAGACGCCCGCACCAAAGCAAGGACCGGTGTTTTAAAGACGGCGCACGGCGAGCTTCGCACGCCTGTCTTCATGCCCGTGGGAACCCAGGCGACGGTAAAAACTATCTCGAATCAGGAGCTTCTGGACGCCGGCGCTCAGATTATTCTTTCGAATACGTACCACCTCTATCTTCGCCCTGGGGAGAAGCTGATCGGAGAGGCCGGTGGACTTCATCAGTTTATGAGTTGGAAAAAACCAATCCTCACGGATTCTGGGGGCTTCCAAATCTTTAGCCTCGCGAAACTTAATAAAATAAAAAAAGAAGGCGTAGAATTTCAATCTCATATTGATGGTTCTAAACATTTTCTAAGCCCGGAAGATGTGGTTCGCATTCAAACGACGTTTGGCAGCGATATTTTGATGCCGCTTGATGAATGCTTGAAGCATCCCTCCGAAAGAGGCGAAGCAGAGAAATCGTTGGTGTTGACTACGGAATGGGCGGTAAAGAGCAAAAAAGCATGGCTTAAAACTCAGGAGGGAAAAGACCCCTCAAAAAAAAGCATCTTGTTCGGCATCGTGCAGGGCGGCACTTACCCGGATTTAAGAAAACAGGCCGCGCGTGATCTCATAGACATTGATTTTCCGGGGTACTCCATCGGGGGCTTGAGTGTGGGGGAGCCCAACGAGTTGATGTATGAAATTTTAGACGCCACACTTCCTGAGCTTCCACGGGAAAAACCAAGGTATTTAATGGGCGTAGGTCTGCCGCTGGATTTGTTTGAGGCCGTGTCTCAGGGCGTGGACATGTTTGACTGTGTGGTGCCCACCCGAAACGGTCGGAACGCTACGGTCTTTACCCGCCACGGCAAACTCTTAATGAGAGGCGCTTCTTACACGCGGGATTTTAGGCCTATCGAGGAAGGATGCCCTTGCTACACCTGCCGCACGTACACTCGGGCGTATATCCGGCATCTGTTTAACTCAGAAGAGTATCTGGCGGGTAGACTTGCTTCTTTACACAACCTCACATTTTTTATACAATTACTGGAATCGATGAGGCGGGCGATAGAGGAAGACAGGTTTTCGGAGTTCCGCCAAGAGTTTGAGAGGGATTTCAATAACAAAGAGGAGTTAAAATAATGACACAATATTTCGTATTAGCCACAATCGCAGGCGCGGCCCCGGGGGCTGGGCAGCCAAGCCCGTTTCTTCAGTTTTTGCCGCTTGTTTTCTTGTTCGCGATATTTTATTTCATGATCATCCGTCCTCAGCAGAAAAAACAGAAGGACCACAAGGACATGCTGAGCAAGATGGATAAGAATGACGAGGTGATCACGGCGGGCGGTATCCACGCGACGATCGTATCGGTGGGCGAGACGACCGCGACGATAAGAATCGCTGACAATGTAAAAGTCGAAATCGAAAAAGGTTCTGTCCAAAGCGTGAAAAAAAGCAGACAGTCATGACCTCAAAGAGTTTAAAATGGCGGATGCCGCTGATCGTGGTTGTCGCGGCGATTTCTTTATATTACGCGATCCCGCCATTTGATCCCGATGCCGCAGGGCCCAAAGAAGGAAAGATTAAGCTTGGCCTAGATCTCCAGGGCGGCATGGATCTGCTTTTGAGGGTGGATATGAGTAAGCTTCCCGAGGCCGACCGAGAAGACGCCTCGCTTCGGGCCGTTGAGATTATCCGCAACCGCATTGACCAGTTTGGTGTGTCCGAGCCGTACATCCAGAGTCAGGGATTTGGGCGCATCGCGGTGCAGCTTCCCGGTGTGACGGACCGTGATAGGGCTCTTGAGCTGATAGGTAAGACGGCGCTGCTGGAATTTAAACTGGTGGTGGACGATGCGGACAAGCTCAAAGAAGCCATAGCCGGAACGGTGCCCGAAGGCTATCTTTTGTACAAATCTGAAGACGGGGAACAGGTTCTTTTGGAACGCGACGCCACACTTACCGGCAAAACCATCACCGGTGCCATGGTGGATTTTGGCCAATACAATGAACCTACCGTGAGTCTTGAGTTCAATCCTGAAGGCGCCAAACTTTTTTCGGATCTCACCGGCAATAACGTCGGAAAAAGGCTCGCCATTGTTTTGGATGATAAGGTGCAATCAGCACCCGTCATCAACGAACGAATCCCATCCGGCAAAGCGCAGATCACAGGACGTTTTACGTTTGAGCAGGCTAATGATCTGGCCATCGCGCTGCGCGCCGGCGCTTTACCCGCGCCCATCATTATCGAAGAAGAAAGAACCGTGGGTGCCACACTTGGAAAAGACTCCGTTCAGCAGGGCATCCGGGCCACCGTCGCGGGTTTCATAGCCGTCGTGGCGTTCATGGCGGTTTATTATTTATTCGCGGGGTTAGTCGCCAATTTTGCGCTTCTATTTAATATCGTGATTGTCCTGGCCTCGCTGGCCTATTTTCACGCGACCCTCACACTGCCGGGTATCGCCGGTATCGTTCTGACGATCGGTATGGCGGTTGACACGAACGTGCTTATTTTTGAGCGTATCCGTGAAGAGCTGGCGCTTAAGAAACCCATGGCCGCGGCATTGATGGCGGGGTATAAGAAGGCGTTTACGACTATTTTGGATGCCAACCTCACGACACTTATCACGGCCGCCATTCTCTATAACATCGGCACGGGGCCCATCAAAGGTTTTGCCTTAACGCTCGGCATCGGTATCCTGGCGAGCATGTTTACCGGTATTTTTGTGACGCGCACCATTTTTGACATCCTCCTCGCCAAGGGCGGCCTGAAAACTCTAAATATGCTCCATTTTTTAAAGAAGACACCCACGATCAATTATTTAAAAGTCAGGAAGATTTGTTATGCCGTTTCCTT
>CAZDBQ010000018.1:0-5174 GCA_964503765.1 uncultured Planctomycetia bacterium
TTGTGGAGAAAGTGCCCCCCTCACAAGGGAATGTTTTATCGCTGATAGCCTAACGGATTTTATCGGCAATTTTGTAGGCAATATCCGCGTCGGCGCCGGGAAGCATCAGGATAAATTCCTCTCCCCCGTACCGTGCCGCTACGTCGAGAGCGCGGCAGTTAGTCTTAAAAGCATCACCGACTTCTCTTAAAACAGAGTCCCCTATCACATGCCCATAGGTATCGTTGGTTTTCTTGAAATTGTCAACGTCGGACATTACAATCGAAAGGCTCTTTTCACGCCTCATGGCAATGGTCGTGATTTCAGCTTTTAGTAGCAATTTAAAGTGGCCGACATTGTACAAGCCCGTCAATGAGTCACGCGTCGCTAGTTTCAAAAGCTTGGCGCGCTCAACGGTAACGGATAGCTGGTCGTACAGCGTGATGAAAAAATAGGTCGCCAGAATGAGCGCCAGTGGATAAATGATATTCACCCACACGTCAAAATAAACAAATAGGGCAATCGCGATAATCACGTAGCCGAAGGCAATTACAGCTGTCGTCACCGCCGTCTTAAAATAGCTTTTAAGTTTCATAATCTGAAAAAGGGCCAGCATCAGGAATATAAGGATCGTAAGATTCTGGCCATAATTTAGTTTTTTTATAAATTTTTGTTCTAGAAGATTATTTAAGACGGTGAGGTTCACACCAACTGCCGGATACGCAGGCTCCAGCGGTGTGGGCCGGATATCGAAAAGGCCTGCCGCGGTAGTGCCTACGTAGCAGAGTTTGCCCTTAAATGACTCCAACGGAATAATGGGCTTTCCCCCTTTTCTAGCCGCCGCGTAAGAAGCAACGACGTCCACGTATGAATAGTGAAGGAAAGTATCCTTCCATCGGCCCGTCCAGTTGATAATAAAGTTACCTTCGTGATCCAGGGGAATTTCTAAAGGCGCCTTGTTCTTCAAGGGAATTACGAGGTGCTGATCCTTGATAAGGATCTGATCCAGCTTCGCGCCAACCTCATCCAAAGCGACGGCGAAAGAGAGCTGGGGAATCACCGTATCCTGAAAACCCTCCGTTAGCGCGATGCGCCGCATGACCCCGTCAGGATCAGGATGCAAGTTGATATGCCCCGCTCCCTTTGCGTATTCGCTAAACTCAGGCAGCGACTTCAATAGCTCCTCCCGGCCCTCAGAATCCTTTCCCTGAAGAACTTGCGCCAAATAAACATTACCCGACTGTTGTATAGATTGGGCCAGCGCGGCGTCCGAATTAGCGTCACTCGCCTCACTAAAGAGCACATCAAAAATCACCGCTTTAGCGCCCATCTCATTTAAAATTTTAATGAGTGTGGCATGCCAGCTCCTGTCCCAGGGCCATCGGCCAATCTTCTGCACGCTGTCTTCCGAAATCTCAATGACGGCAATTCTAGGATCAGCGGGCCTGGTCCCCTTCAATATAAAACGAGTGTCGTAGGTGACGAGCTCAAATCTATTTAAAACCTCGAAGTGATAAAGAAGGGCTACGCCCAGGAAAACTAGTGCTGTGATGAAAATGCGGACTCTGTCCTCTCCGCCAAGCTGTTGGAGACCAGAGGAATATTTTGGGATTGTAAATTTCATTTTTGATAATTGACTAGGTTAATGGAAAAAAAATAAGGGCAACATTAGTTATTGCCCTTATCGAATAAAAATTAAAAAACCTGTCTAGGCTTTTGAAACAATTACCTCAAAGGTAGTTCCGCGAATACCTACGATGGAGGTCGGCGTCTTCACCTCAAAGCGAGAGGTGCCGATCAGCTTCTCCGCCTTTACTAAGACACTGCCAATCTCAACATCCAGTTGCGTGTCATCTGTCTTTTGTGCGGTGTCATGGCGAAGGGTCCTGAAATTAAATTCGCTCTCTTCCTTTATGAGCACCTCGCCTGTCCTGCCGTTGCCAAACAGAGTGAGCCTGGCTTCAGAGTATTTTCCCGTCTTCAAGGCGTCTCCTTCTCCAAGAATCATTTCCTTCTGCAACGACTCCCACGAGGAGGCGCCAGCCTTCAAAAACATCACGTCGCCCTTCACGTCAATGGCCTTTGCCTGGCTCATTTCCTCAGCAAAGCCGGCGCTAGATAGGCAAACGGCGACACCCATCAGAACTGTGAAAAACACGATTACTAAATTGTTTTTTATCATCTTAAGACCCATCCCCTCGGATAATATTCTCATAAGAAAATAGTACATGATTTTGATTAATAAAACAATAGACTTGTGGAGAATATTTATATTTTTGCGCTATTAACGACAGGTGGGAGCTGCTGCTTGTTAAGGGCAGGAACTATTTTTTTAGAGTGAGTTTAAAAAAAGCTTTCTTGCCGGCCTTGAGTATACTTCCATCCTTTATCTTCACAATGGCCTTGGGGTCCGATATCTTTTCACCATCCAGGCTAACGCCCCCCTGCTCGATCATTCTAAAAGCACTGCTGGTGGATGCTACTACATCCGTTTTTTTTAATAATTCCGCAGCACCCATCTCTGAATGTTCAATGGCGAGCTCTTTGGGCGCGTCAGGGTTTTGCTTGTCCCTAAAAATGCGGTTAAATTCCTCAGCCTCTTTTTCGGCCGCAGCCAAACCAAACAAACTGCTCGTCAACGCCTTAGCTAGCCTCACTTTCGCGTCGCGCGGGTGAAGCGTTCCGGCATCAACCGCTTTTTGAACTTCAGAGCCAGATTGATCCGTTAGGAGGTCAAAGTACATCGCCATCAAGGCATCCGGTATGGACATGGCCTTTCCAAAAACATCCTTAGGGGCGTCCGTCAAACCGATATAGTTGCCCAGCGATTTCGACATTTTCTGAGTGCCATCAAGGCCCACGAGTAGCGGAAACGTCATGACAATTTGCGGTGTTTGGCTAAACTGAGCTTGTAAGTCTCTTCCCATTAATAAATTGAATTTTTGGTCTGTTCCACCCAGCTCGACATCCGCCTTCACCATGACGGAGTCATAACCCTGCAAGATCGGGTAGATCAATTCACGGAAAGCGATCGGCCGGTGCGCCTTCCTTCGCTTGTCAAAGTCATCGCGTACCAACAATTGGTCAACAGTCACGTGAGCGCCGATCTGCTGGAAGAGAATGCGGAACATATCGGGACCGTCAAGCCATTCGCTGTTACGGACGATTTCTATTTTTTTTGGATCCGAATCCAGAATTTTGAAGGCCTGGTCTTGGTAGGTCTTAGCGTTCTCTTCGATCTGCGCTTTCGATAAAGCCGGGCGGGTTTTGCTCTGCCCTGTAGGGTCGCCCACCAACGCGGTGTAATCCCCGATGATGAAAATGACCTTGTGGCCTAGATCTTGAAAAGTGCGGAGCTTTCTTAGGAGTACGGTGTGGCCAAGATGAATATCAGGCGCGCTGGGATCGAAGCCTGCTTTGATCCTTAGCGGCCTCTTCTCATTCTTGGCAGTTTTTAGACGTATCTCGAGCTCTTCTTTGGAGAGGACATCAACGGCGTTCTGACAAAGAAGTGAGAGCTCCTTTGAGACATCCACTTAGATTTGTGGTACTCCCTTGGTGCTGAGCGCTATTTTCCGCGAGGGGATGTCTATTTTTATGATACGAGCCTGCACCTTCTTGCCTGCCGGGTAGGTCGTCTCAAGAAGTTGCGCGGAAGCCAAATCTGTTTCAGAAATATGAAGCAGGCCCTCGACATCCTTATCAATTTCGATAAAAACGCCAAAGCTGGCCACCTTTGTCACAGATCCCAGAATTAAAGAGCCTGTCGAGAGCTTGGAAGCAATTTCCTCCCAGGGGTCCGTAATCAGCTGTTTCAATCCCAGCGAAAGTTTACGGTTGACCTGATCCACCATCAGAACGACCGCCTCTACCTCCTGGCCCTTCTTTAGGACATCCTTGGGGTGATTCACCTTGCGCGTCCACGACATGTCGGAAACGTGAATGAGTCCGTCAATGCCCTCTTCAAGTTCGACAAAAGCGCCAAACTCGGTGAGGTTTCTGACAATCCCCTTCACTTTCATGCCCACGGAATAGCGATCGTCAATGCCAATCCAAGGGTTGGATTCCGCCTGTTTCATGCCGAGCGATATCTTTTCATGCTCTTTGTCGACATTTAAAACCATGACGTCAACTGTATCGCCTACTTTAAAAATCTCAGCGGGGTTCGTGACACGCTTCGACCAGGAAATCTCAGATACGTGAACAAGCCCCTCAATACCGCGGGACAGCTCCACAAACACCCCGTAAGGAACCACATTCACCACGCGCCCCTTCACTTTTGATCCGATGGGGAATTTCTGGTCAACGTCGACCCAGGGATTCGCGTCCTTTTGCTTTAATCCCAGAGAGACCTTCATCGTCTCTTTGTCAAACGACAGAATCTTCACCTCCACCTTGTCGCCTACCTTCAATAGTTCGGAAGGATGATTGATTCGCCCCCAGCTCATGTCGGTAATATGCAGAAGGCCGTCTATGCCGCCCAGATTGATGAAGGCGCCAAAGTCGGTGATGTTCTTCACGACGCCTTTGCGAATGGTTCCTACCTCAAGCTCCTCGAGGATCTTCGCTTTCGACTCGTGCTTCTCCTTTTCTAGGAGGTCCTTTCGCGACACAATGATATTTTTCCGGCTGGGATTGATTTTAACAATCTTCACCTGGATGGTTTGCCCGAGCAGCGAATTGAGGCTGCCAAAGCCTTTCAAAAATGCGAGAGAAGCGGGCAAAAATGCCTCCACCCCGATATCCATCATGAGGCCGCCCTTCACCTTTCGGCTCACTTTGCCTTCAACATTGTCTCCTTCTCCATACTGCTCGACAATACGGTCCCATCCCTGACTTTTTTCTGCTTTTCTCTTGGACAGGAGAATACGTCCCTTTTCATCCTCTGTTTCCTCAAGAAGAACCTCAATTTTGTCCCCAATCTTTAACGTTTCGAGCGAGTCAAACTCATGGGCGGGGATAATGCCTTCAGACTTGTATCCAATATCCACAATCACTTCCTTTGGCGATATGGATATAATGTAGCCCTTCACAAGATGGCCCTTGCCCATCTTGCCAAACGTCTGATTGTAATCAATCGACGAACCGGTGTCCTGGCCCTCTTCCAAATCTCCTGACGAAAACATCCTTTGAATTCCCTGTAATAGCACTTTACTTCCTCCTTTGAGCCTGCCTTTGGGGCTAAGGCTCTGTCC